>CAZJRT010000157.1:0-5270 GCA_964548445.1 uncultured Pseudobdellovibrionaceae bacterium | reverse complement strand
TGTCCAGGCAAACAAATCCGTACCTTCTTCGAAAAGATGTCTTTTTTCTAACGCCCGTAATACAGTTGCTTGCAGAAGATCCTCTGCTTCGTCCTTGTTACGGCACAGCTTGCGGGCAAATTGCCTGAGCTTGTCGATTTCAAGTACCAGTTCTTTGTGATTGAATGCCATGTAGATCGCTCCTCCTGTTATCTGATTGACTAGATAAATTTGTAGAGGGGCAGTGTAACATGTTGATGACTCCTATGTTTCTATATAGAAAAAGTTTTGTAACAATTGTGAATCATGTTTTATATAAAACGCAGTCATTTCTTTTATTAAATTCGACAGTTGGTTTGAAGGAAGCTTTAATGAACTGGGAAATACTGGCCATAGACGATGATCCTCAAATACTTCAGATGGTTAAGATCTATCTGGAAGAGGAAAATCATAAAGTTCATACAGCTGAAAACGGTAAAAAAGCACTTGAAGTGCTCGTGGAGCGGTCAGTTGACGTTATACTTCTGGATATGGTGTTGCCAGATTATAACGGTCTTGCGTTACTGGGCGAGATCAGAAAAATTTCCAAAGCTCCTGTTATTGTCGTTAGCGGTAAAGGCGAAACAGCTGATCGTGTGGTTGGTCTGGAAATGGGAGCGGATGACTACATTACCAAACCTTTCCATCTTAGAGAATTATCAGCCCGCATAAAATCAGTGCTACGTCGTACTGGCGGTTCTTTAAATGAGCCTCAACCCGGAAACGCTGATATAGCAGGAGGGCATAAGGTTATCGAATTTAATGACTGGAAGATGGATTGTAACAGTTACGAGATTTTCAATCCGGATAACGAGCTTGTGCCTTTGACCACTGGCGAATTCAAGTTGTTGCATGTAATGGTATCTTCTCCCAATCGGGCATTATCCCGGGATCATCTGTTCGATATTACCAGAGGTGAAGAGTATGATACCTTTGACCGTGCTCTTGATATCCAGATCAACAGACTGAGGCGAAAGCTGGGAGACGATTCTCGTTCGCCCAGGTTTATCAAAACAGTGCGGGGCGTAGGCTATATGTTTATTGGCAACGTGAAAAAAGCCTAGCAATATTCTGTTTTTATTGGATCGCTTGCAGCTTAAGGAACTCCCTGAAGACTAACCTGTTGGTTTTTCCTGAAAATGTTCAAAACTTTCAGGAGGATCATAAATGAATAAAAAGCGTTACGATGAACTCGAAGATATTCGCAATGATATCTCGTCACTTCAAAAGCATATGATTGCCTTAAGCAAATCTGTCAAAAAAGATGTAAGGGATGAGACTAACGAGCAGATCCAGCTTATCGGAGACCGTGGCAAACGTATGTCGCATGCGCTTGAGGAAAAAGTGAAGGAAAATCCAGGGCAATGCCTCTTGGCTGCATTCGCCGGAGGAATCGTCACAAGTGCGTTGCTCCATCGGAGATAAGCAATGAGCAATCTAAAAGCGGTACTTAAACAAACGCTGATCGAAGCGGCGGTAGCTTATGGAACGCGAAATGACTACGGCAAGAAATTTGCAGGAGCTGGGGTCCTTTTTCTTTCCGGCTATATCATTATCACAGCAATAATCGTTTTAGGCAATGCTTTATCTCTACGGTTGGAGCCACAGTACGGCGATGAAGATTCGGAGTTGCTGGCCGGCTTGTTCTTTGTAGCTGTTTCCTCACTGATGAGTTACGGGGGCTTGAAGATTATGAGTAGAGGTAACAATCAAAAGGTGCAAGAGATCCGGGAACAAGCAAAGCAAGTAGCCACATTGATCAGTGAAGATATGCTGGAAGACATGCGTCGCCCCGTTTACGAAAATCCAAAAACAGCTGTGGCGCTTGCCGCCATAGCCGGGTTTTTGGCCGGGGGGAGACTAAAGTAAATAGTAAAAGAGGAACTGGAACGAAAGAGGATGATTTCCGGTTTGTATCCATAATGAAAAGAATAATCTTAAGCGGAGAGAATGAATATGCTTAACACATTGAAAATTATACCTGTGGTTATTTTGCTATCGATTTCCTCAGTATCGATTTCTGCATGCAACACGATGGAAGGTTTCGGCCAGGACGTTGAGCGAGCTGGCGAAGGTATTCAAGGGCAAGTCGAAAAGGATCCCTACGAATAATAACATTTCTAATTTCTTAGCCGATTAGCTGAGAAAATAATTTATGAGAACGCAATGAAAAGTCCCTCTTTTTCGGGGGGCTTTTCATCATCGTCATCATCATATTAAGGTATCAGGAGTACTGTTAACCAGATAATATTTTCTAAAGTAAATGCTGTGAAATCCAGGCTGTTTGGTTATCGTTCAGCTGGATATTATAACCATCCGGTGATTTAATAATCTGTACCTGTTGAAAAGGAATGTGAAAAAATTCTATTTGATCCTGGAACAGGGCATCAGGCAGGTAAATTGAAAAATAAATTTCCTCAGCGGCTGCATTTTCAAAAGATACCGTTTCTATAGCCCCAACGACGTTCTCGTTGAAGTCCAGAACTTTGCCGCCAGTAAGAAAGCGCAAGCTGATCAAGCCCGGATTTTCTGCTATGTTCTGATAATCAAAATCCTGCTTGCCAGCTATTGAAGATCTTTCTGTCGTTACCATCAAGCTACCGTCAGACCTTCGTAAAAGATCTGAATATGGCATGGAGACTTGCTTGTTCATTTCTGTATTTGTGACAATCAACCGTTGAGCGCTACCTGTGGAGGTGGCTACCAGAACGTCCAGTACAGTGCCAATCTGGTTCATGTTTTCATTATAAACAGACTCGCCAATTAATTCGCTGATATCAAAGTCTACATTCAGCTCTGGTGTTCTGGCGTTAAATTGTGGTGGTTGCTCAGCAGGTCCGTAAAGTGGTCTGTAGGGTGCAGCTTCATTAAAGGTGGAATCCGTCGGAGCAACGCTATTGGCGGCAGTATTGAAGCCTTCCTGCAGGCCATCGTTAATACCGGCAAACAGCTGATAGAAGAAATTATATATCGGTCCATGCTCTTCTTCACGATAAGTTGTTGCAGATTGATATTCTTGAGATATAGCAGTTTCCGTGGTTGCTGCTCTGTCATCTTTATCATCTATACCAATAGCTTCACTAAGATCGGTCCCAAGAAAAATACCCACCATAATCAGAATGCCTGCACCAATTATTATTCCCCAGAAGAATTTCTGGGTCAGTTTGGGCTCATCGGTCCATAGTTCCTGGTTCAGGCGACTGTAAGGGCTTTGGGTATGCTGATTCTCATCGGTCAATTACGACACCTCATCTCCGAAGTAATTTGTGTAGTATTTCGTCTCTTCTAGTTTAATTGGCCAACCGTTTTTCTCGGTGAACAACTCAATGACCACATCGTCTACGTGTCTGATTTTGGGAACCGATTCATTTTTCGATCTTCCAAAGCAAACGTAGACTACGTTGTCCGTTTCCTTCGTTTCCTCTGTCTTTATTTTTCTTCTCATGATTTTTCTCCTCCTCGGTGGTTATATGCTTGGCAACCTCCGGATTGACTTCAAGTTCCAGTTCCCTGAGGAGTTTTGCGGGAATTCCGGTTTTAACGCTTTCAACCTCAATATAGTTGATAGTGTTGACCTTACTACTAGTTCTGGCCCTGGCCTCTGATAGAGGGCCAGCGAGTGTAATTGCCAAAATTGCAAACAAGTAAAGTAACTGCATTTAAATATCTCCTCACTGCTTCTAACGCTTTTGCGAGGGTGAGCGTTCCAGAAGAGGAATTTTTGGATTTCAAAGAAACCTTTATCCATAAAGAGAGTTGGTATTCCTAAAGTCTAATCTGCTGGCGAATTCAATCTATGGAGCAAACAACTCAGGATATTGATGCAGGTCTTACCAATCTTTTGCGATTGTGCGAACAAACTCGTATTTACTGTGATATTGCCTGTGAAAATATTGATGATCGCGAGCTATGCGGTCTTCTAAGAAAAATAACCGAAGAGAGAAGGGTTATACTAATAGAAGTAGCCAGATATCTGCGGTCCCGAGGTTGTGATCCCAGAGAATATTTCAGTTCAGTATTTTATCAGCAGCAGATTTTGGAGCCGCAGGAATGCCCCATAGAGCTTACTGGTGTGCTGTGTAGTATATATTTGAGCGAGCAGGCAATGTCCAAAGTACTGTCCCGGTTAAAAAATACAGAAGATCACCGGCTTAAAGCGCTGGTTCTCAGATCAGCAAGACATTCAAATCATGTAAAAGAAACGCTCTCCTTGATCATGAACAGAACGACCAGTTCAATTAAACACTAATATCTTTGCGGGAACCTCAATTGGTCAGGCCTGTTGGGAATAGGTGTAATGCAATACAAACAAATAGATAGGAGAACAAATGAGATATCAAACAGTGTTACTCATTCCGTTAAGTCTTTTGTTGGTTTCCTGCGGAACCGGAGAAAAGGAAAGAGCTTTAACCGGAGCCGGGATTGGAGCAGGTGTGGGCGCAGCAACGGGGACAGTGACAGATACCGGTGTTGGTACAGGAGCAGCTATCGGAGGTGACGCAGGTGCTGCAACTGGTGCTTTGACTGAGGAAGGAGATCTGAAATTCTGGGAAGATGATGAATAAGCCTGTCGTTCTAAAAGGAACACATTTATCATCAGGACTGGCGAAGTGGGCGGTAATAATTTACGCAAAGCCAATCCTGATCTTATATATTGATTATTCCATCATCTCTCCTTCGCCAAGTTCCTCGGCCGTTTCATCGATTTCTTCTCCCGTTTCTTCGAAAGTTCCTTCATCGCAGGCGCTTAAAAATATTGGTGCTGATGCAATTGCAGTTACTGCAATAAATGCTCTGAGAAAATTGTTAATCATAACTTTTCGCTCCTGTAATCTGTTTTGTTCTTTCAACCAGGCTAATGATTATTGGTTCCTCAAAAGCTTATGGGTTTGCATGTCATAAAATTTATGCCCATCCCATTCGGTTAATATTATGGAGATTTCCTGAGGTGAAATTTCTATCAAATTATAGCCATTTCCGTGCTCGCGCAGGCGAGTTGAGGCAGCAGACGCAGCGCCTACAGAGGCCATTTGACGGTCAGTACCTGTAAGAGTTATAGAAGCATGGTGAATGTGACCAGTCAAAAGCAGTTCTACGCCCAGATCTGTCAGCGTCTGAAACAATTGCTGTCCGCGCCAGACGATTGTGTCTATCGGTGCATTATGTGTGGCCATTAACGGGTGGTGACATACAAAGATCCGGCACTTGTGGCCCGGCGCTTCAGAAATAATATTTTTCAAAGCTTCTACCTG
>CAZJRT010000156.1:0-5305 GCA_964548445.1 uncultured Pseudobdellovibrionaceae bacterium | reverse complement strand
TATTCTAATTTTTTCTTGTCTCAAAAATCAGCTTAATGTAACCATTAACTCCATTGATTCTTTGCCTAACCTATAAACAACCCTTTAAAAGTCGTGTGAATTAATATGACACTTGATTTTCAGTTTCTCCTGTCTGTCCTGGCTGGCGCATCAGTATTTGGTCTTTTGATCTGGAAGAAAGGGACCAGCTGCCTGCCTTGACTATTTATATACGGCTCGCTGGGACCGGGTGTCTTAACTTATTACCTACTCGGGAAGATTATGTAGCCCTCAGCTGGGCTCGAGGAGTTAGCAATATGACCGACATTGACAAAGCTCTTAAGATTCTTAAATCGACAAACGATGGCAACGACTTGCCTGCGCATCAAAAGAAAGTAGTTGAAGCAGCCCTGGCTGGTGACCTGAATGATAATACCGGTGCCAGGCTGGTCTTTGAGGACCTTTACGAAAGCTTGAGCAAGACAACCGCTGAGGCTTAGTAGCCATGGCAACTAAACTTGATCCCAGCAAAGAGCTGACCACCTGGCAAGAAATCGCATACTCAAACATGATTGAGCAGCAGGCACTTCTTTCTCTGCTTCTCGATAAAGGAATAATTACCAAGGAAGAATATATTGAACGGGTCAAGCTGGTCCATAAAGAGGTCCAAGAGAGGCAGAACAAGACATGAAAAAAATATTTCTTATCCTGACAATATTCCTAACTCTGGCCATCCAAGCATCAGCTGAAGTTGAACACTTCTGTGATAATCCCCAGGCAGAAGCTGAGTGGGAAGCCTTAATCCAGAAGTATCCCAAGGATCTTAATGTTCAGACTCTTCACGCCTTACGCATAGGGCTATGTGAGAAGATTGATCAGGGAGAGCTTGGTGTGCCTGATGCAATCGCTATATTTGAGGCGATGCGTTCAGCAGCTGTGAACCGGGCCTTCCAAAAAAGGTTACAATCCCTTGGGGAATCTGAACTTTGAGGCGGGGGTTTTATGAAGACCTACCTTGTGTTTTTGCTGCTCTTCATCAGCTCATCCTATCTTTATGCTGATATTGATAATAAAATCAACATCAATACAGCTTGCAGGGACGGGCTGATTACCTTGCCGAACATAGGATATGGCATAGCAGATAGAGTTATTGAGCATCGAAGTGATTCACCATTTGAAGCCATTGAAGATCTCATTAAAAAAGAGAATACTTTGTTGACAAGCCCAGCTAATTGGATCAAATTTGATCCAAGCAACCGGGGATTAGCTTCGTGAAAAATTTAGCAAAAATAACTACCGCCAAAACGATTCTGGCAAAGCCGTTTCTCAAATGGGCGGGTGGCAAAACGCAGCTTCTCGATGAGTTAATGGCAAAGGCACCGGTTAGCTATGGTCGTTATATTGAGCCGTTTATCGGCGGCGGCGCCATGTTCTTCGCCATGCAGCCCAGGACCGGCGTTATCGCCGACTCGAACCCGGAGCTTATTAATGTTTATCAATGCCTTGCAGATAATGTAGAGCAAGTCATCGAGCATCTTAGTAGCTTTAAAAATAACGAAACAGATTTTTACAAAGTCCGAGCGCTGCATTTTGGAGAATTGGAAAAAGAATATGCTGCGGCCCGCACCATCTATCTAAATCGCACCTGTTTTAATGGCCTCTATCGCGTCAATCAAAAAGGTGAATTTAATGTTCCTTATGGCCGCTATAAAAACCCCCGCATTTGCCAGCCGGAAATTTTGCGGGCGGCCTCAACAGCGCTGCAAAATGTAAACATTATCTGCGGAGATTACAAAGATGTGCTCGCCAAAACCGCCAAGCGTGGCGATTTTGTATTTCTTGATCCGCCCTATTTGCCGGTATCGAAATACGCTGACTTTAAGCGGTACACCAAGGAACAATTCTATGAAGAAGATCATCGCGAGCTGGCCGAGGAAGTCGTCCGTCTGCAAAAGCTCGGCTGCCATGTCGTCTTGACGAATTCCAATCATCCGTTTGTGCATGAGCTGTACGAGCCTTATGAAATTGAGGTTGTGAACACCCGGCGCAATATCAGCTCGAAAGCCAAGACGCGCACTGGCGAAGATGTGATTGTCACCGTGCAGCCATATCCGCGCTTCGTTATCCGCGAAGTGCCTGCCCCGGTGGACGAAAAAGCTCTTGCCTATCCGTCCACCCGCTACATGGGATCAAAGGAAAAGCTATTGCCCTATATTCAGGACGTGGCCTCTCATTTCAAATTCGATTCCGCCTTGGATCTGTTTTCTGGCTCCGGCGTGGTCGGCTATCTGTTCAAGACTATGGGAAAGCAGGTGTTCTCGAATGACTACATGGCTATGAGTGCCACGTTTTCAAAAGCCATGATCGAGAATAACGGCCATACCCTCATGGAAAAGGAAATCGACAGCCTCTTTGCCCCTAACCCCAAGGCTAGCCGCTTTGTGCAGGACACATATGCCGGGCTTTATTACACCGATAAAGAAAACACCATCATTGACCTGGTGCGCTCCAATATTAGGAAATTGTCGAATAGCGAAAAGCGTGCCATAGCCATGTCGGCGCTCATTCGTGCCTGCCTTAAAAAGCGCGCGCGGGGCATATTCACTTACACGGGCTTGCGTTACGATGACGGCCGCGCCGATCTTCGTATGAGCATGGAAGAACAAATCCGCAATGCGGCAGGGCTGATAAATGCCGCCGTCTTTGATAACGGTCAGCAGAACCGGGCGCGGCATGGTGATGCCATGACAATCCGATTTAAAGCCGATCTTGTCTATATAGATCCTCCCTATTTCAGCCCGCTTTCCGATAATGAATATGTCCGGCGTTATCACTTCGTTGAAGGGCTCGCCAGGAATTGGGAAGGCGTAGATATGCAATGGCATACCAAGACCAAGAAATTCAAAAGCTACCCGACTCCGTTTAGCACGCGCTCCGGGGCGGAAGATGCTTTCGATAAACTTTTCCGCCGTCTGAAAGACAGCATCTTGCTTGTATCCTATTCGTCAAATTCGCAGCCGAGCCGCGATGAAATCATATCGCTCATGTCAAAATATAAACAACATGTCGAAGTTATTGATATTGATTACCGATACAGCTTTGCCAATCAAAGTGGCGATACGAAGAACAAAGTACAGGAATATCTATTTGTAGGATTTTGATGATGCTCTGGCATATTGGAAATACCACCGTTCGCACACCCTACCGCCTCCGCGATGCACTGCGGATTCTGAAAGGCTCGCCGCTGAACGGTAACATATCAGGCCGGGATCAGGAAAACGCCTTTGCCGCTCTCTTGCATCATGAAGGAATGCTCGATGCTCCCCGCGTAGTCGCCGGAGAGGACGCATCCGATCTTGGCCGTAAATGGCGGGCTGCGCTTTCGCAGCTTGGTTTTATCACTCCACAGTTCACAAGAGGTATTAAAAGCGGTACGATCGATCTGGCCCTGGCCGCTTTTACCGAAGATATTGAAGAGCTTTCCGGTCGCCCTTATGAAATCACGCCGAACGGCTACCGCCTTGCGCAATCCGAAATCATAACTGCTCAGCAGGAATGCTTTTTGCGCTCACTTGCGAGCTATCGCATTCCCTCGCTTATCGAAAACCGATACACCGGCGAAAGTTTTTCTCCGTTGCGCTTCATTTTGCGCGTGATGCACGAATTGGCAGAAGCCGGACACGATGTGACTCTTTCTTTTCGAGAATTTGCGCTATTCGTACAAACTTCGAGCCCTGCGGATGGTATAGAAAACACCATACGAAAAATCGCGGATTTTCGGTCTGGGCGTGAGAAGGCAAAAGGAAATGTCCGCTCCTATGACCGCCTTTTTTACGAAGATGTAGCTGCCGAGATCGGACGCAAGGCCAATACGCTCGATGATTATGCCGACCTGTCTTTTCGTTATCTTAAAGCCACAGGCCTTTTCCGTACCGCAGGACGCGGCATAGGCCTTTCCCCATCTCGTGCGCAGCTCGCTGCCTTGTTGCGTGACGAGGAAGAAGCCGTCCTCGATGACAAGTCTTATTTTGATGCGCTCTGGTACGGTGCGGAATTGCCGACCGATAATGCCCCATCTTCCCATGCCGTGGTGCATGATATTGTGACGCAGCTCCGGGGCCGCGGCGTTCAGGTGGAAACGCCGGCAGCCGATACGCCCTTGCCCGACCTTGAACAGATCCGACACGAGTTGGAAGCCATGCTCTTGCAGCTTGATGAACAGGAATATGCTAACCGACAGGCCGACGAACTGGATGAAATCATGGCATGGCTTGAGGCCATCCCGACTCGTGGCAGCGCCACTTTGCCGGACGGCAACAAGGTATCCGTTCCACGTGGCGAAGGGCCGGTCTATCTCGAGTGGGTTATATGGCGTGCATTCCTTGCCATAAACAGCCTTTGCAATCCGCCATGGAAAGCCCGGCGCTTCCAAATCGACCAGGACTTTTTGCCGGTGAATTGCGCTCCTGGCGGCGGGCCCGACATGGTTTTTGAATTCGAGGATGCCACTATCGTGGTGGAAGTCACTTTAACCGCTTCATCGCGGCAAGAGGCCGCCGAAGGCGAGCCTGTGCGCCGTCATGTGGCGCAATACACCGAAACAGCGAAGAAACCTGTTTATGGCCTGTTTATCGCAGTGGAGATCGATAGCAATACAGCCCATACTTTCCACTCCGGTGACTGGTATCTTTCCGATGACAGCAAGCTATCCCTCGATATTGTACCGCTCACCCTTGGCGACTTCGGAGACTTTCTTGCATCCGGCCGCGGCCGTCTGGCCGATATGCCCGGATTGTTGCGCCAGCTCATGATTGAATGCCGCGCTAAGGCCAATCAGGACGCTCCCCAATGGAAACAGTCAATCAGCGGGATTGTGCAGCGTTTTTCTGGTCAAAGAGGCACAGCATGAACGATAAACGCATCAAGCTCGCGGATCTGATCGAGGCCGGAATCATTAAGCCCCCTTTCCCTATTCATGTGACATTTAAGGGCAGAGATTTTAGCGCTGAAATTGATTCGGACGGCTTTGTGCTGATGGGCGGCAAGCGCCATACATCACTGTCAATCGCTGGCGGCATTGTCCGTGCAACCGTATCGGGCAAACCCGATGACGGCCTGCCTTATCGCCGCGTCAATGGCTGGACGTTCTGGCGTTACATAGACGCAGGCGGACAGGCGAAGCCGGTGGACGCATTAAGAAAAAAATACAAGTCTGGATAATTTTTGACGTTGGTATACATAACAAGCGCATGTTGGCAGAGGCACAATCTTGACCGGGACTGGAGGTAAGTCATCATTTTCTTCTACGCCTAAGATTAAAGTCCCA
>CAZJRT010000155.1:0-5319 GCA_964548445.1 uncultured Pseudobdellovibrionaceae bacterium | reverse complement strand
CAACCACTATTATAATACTTATAGCAATAATAACTTGTCTTTTAATTGCTGCAAAATGGCAAAAGGGGAATCTTCCGGTCTGGCTTTCAGACCGGCTTCCATGACCCTTGGTTTTTGCTCGGGTTTTCCTTGTCTCTTCTTCCCCTTTTTGTCCTGGTCCCGCTTTTTATGAGGAGCGTGTTTGGGACGGTCGGAAGCTTTGCCTTTTTTGAGCCGGAAAGTGGCAAGCTCCGGTTTTTTCTGTTCTGGCCTGGCTTCTTTTTTGGGCTCTTCTTTTTGTTCTTCCCCTTCCCCTTCACCTTCTTCTGTTGAAGTCGCGTCTGGCGGGTCTTCAGGATTTTCGGCGGAAGGGTCGGTTTCAGGTTTGTGCGTTTCTTCCCTTGTTTCTTCGGTTGCTGGAGCGGCAGCAGCATTTTCAGCCGGGTCGTCAATTTTGCGGTGACCCATAGCTTCCAGCACTTCATATAAATCCAGAATAGGACAGCCGAGCCATTCGGCCATTTCGTGTTTGGCTTTGAATACGCCTTTTTCGGCGCTGTCATAAATAGAATTTATTACCCCGTCGAGCATATCGATTCGCACCGCTCTAGGCCCATAGACGGGATAGCCCATGGCTCTGTAAAAACGCGGATCGATTTCCTTTCGGTCTACGGTTACAGAAACAATTCCGTCAGCCGGAACCGGTGCAGGCAAAGGCTTGTCATGCCATAACGACCATAACAGTGCGCGCAACCGTACAGCAGCAGGTTTATTGAGTGCAGGAATGAAAACCAGTACTGGACCCAGTTTAACTTTTCTTGCCCGGAGAGCTGCCCGTCCTTCCGGATCAAGCTCGCCGATAAGCGGTTCAACGACGTGGCGAGGAATAATGCCAAGCGCTTCTCTTACCTGATAGCAAATGCCGCGAGCTGGGGCGGTAATTGCGTCTTCCGTTTCCAGAGTTTTTAGCGGTTCCAGTACCGAATCAACATGGCGGTGCAGCCAGCCTTTAAGGTGTTGTTTTACAGCTTCTTTTTCGCTGTCCTCCAGAAGATCGCTTTCCAGCAGATCGATGTCAGGCCGGAGAATGGTTTCTCCTTTGCATACTTTTGCTACGGGCTCTCCCGGCACGGGGTTGTTGAGCTTGCTCTGGTAGCAAAGTGTTCCATCTTCTTTTAAAGTAAACTGAGAGTCCTGGGCATTTAGCATCAAATTTTTCCGCCGTGTAATTTCCTTTTTTAGAGCATTGCGGGCTGCACTAAATACTGCCCTGTAATCTTTTTTCTCGGTGTCCTCAGCCGGTATGAATTTAAAACCTTTTAGAAAACCTACCGGCTGGCCTTCGACTATAATTTCACCATTTTCACGTATGCCTGCAAGCAATTCTCGCCGTTCTTCCAGTGAGCGTATCAAAACTGCCGCTCTCTGGTCTACAAACCGGCGAGTCAGGGCTTCATGAAGTACATCCGAAAGACGGTCTTCAATGGCCCTTGTTTTATCCTGCCACTCTGCAGAATGGCGCAGCCAATTCGCATGGTGTGAAATATACGTCCAAGTGCGCACATGCGCAATCCTTGCCATAAGGGTATCAACATTACCATCTGTTCTTTCCAGTCTGCTGACATGATCAGCTACCCAGTCTTCCGGTAAAGGCCCATCCATCAGGCGAACGAAAATTTCCGCAGCCATCTTGTGATGCTGTTCGCTCAAGGTTTTGCGGAAATCAGGGATCTGGCATACATCCCATAACAGCCGGACGTTATCCTTGTTTGTCGCCAGTTTCTGGATCTCCTTGCGGCGTATCAGATTTGCTAAAGTTTTCTGGTCGTCGGCAGGGTGCCCCCGTATCAAAGCATCCCGGTTTGAAGGAGCGTCAAGAGAGTTTTGCAAGGCTTTTGCGCTGGAAAAGTCAAGTTCACTATTGCGCCAGTAAATTTTTTTCAACGTATCGAAATTGTGAGTTTCAATTGCTTCGACAGTGGCGGCATCCAGTTCCTTGACCGGACCGCTTGTTCCGAAAGTGCCGTCTTTGGTATAGCGTCCTGCCCGGCCAGCTATCTGAGCCATTTCATTTTTGGTAAGTGGTCTGGCCCTGGCTCCATCGAACTTGCGGGTAGCGGCCAATGCTACATGGTTAATGTCCATATTAAGGCCCATGCCGATAGCATCAGTAGCAACCATAAAGTCGACCTCGCCTGCCTGATACATATCAACCTGAGCCTGGCGAGTGCGAGGTGACAGAGCGCCGAGTACGACAGCGGTCCCTCCGCGTTGGCGCCGGATTATTTCGGCGATGTTGTAGACGTCATTAACCGAAAAAGCCACTGCCGCAGAACGTGGTGGCAGCTTGCCAAGTTTTTTGAAGCCGGTGTATGAGAGCTTTGAAAATCTTTCTCTTGATACGAAATCAACGCCAGGTACCAGCAACGCGACAAGTGGCTGGATGGTGTCCGAGCCCATAAAGAAGGTTTCGACTTTGCCACGGGCTCGAAGCAGTCTGTCCGTAAAAACATGGCCGCGTTCAGCGTCGCCACAAAGCTGGATCTCGTCTATGCCAAGAAACTCGAATTCCCTCTCCGTCGGCATGGCTTCGACTGTGCAGAGAAAATAGCGGGCTTTGGGAGGGAGTATTTTTTCTTCGCCAGTGATCAGGGCAACTTGGGAAGCGCCTTTGATCTTTGCCACACGATCGTAATTTTCCCGGGCGAGCAGCCTTAAAGGAAAACCGATCACGCCATTCTTGTAGGCTAGCATACGGTCAATTGCATGCCAGGTTTTGCCGGTATTGGTAGGGCCGAGCAGGGCTGTAATTTTGCCCCCCGTTGAAATTGCTTTGTTTGTAATATGCATGAGCTGATCTATCGTTTATCGCAACGATGCATGTTTGCAAATCTTTTTTGCCTGGCAGAAATCAGATAATCTGCTAACAATCATTTATAGCTTTGCAGGCATGCTCTCTTTTTAGGAGAAATATTTATGGCTTTCCGGTTTTCATCTTTGACCCAGTTTTCACTTATAACCTTGTTCTTGTTTTTCTTTTCAGTTTCAGCAGGAGCTAAAGAAATAACGGAAGAAGGTGCCAATGAGTTAAAGCAGTTATTTAGCCAGATGATGGAAATTCAGAAAAGCAGCGCTTCACTGGGTCAAGGTGTCATGAAACTGGAAGGTGAGACGCAGGTGGAGCTTGCCGACGGATACTATGCTGTAACCCTGCCGCATATATCATTTGTAAATCCTGCCGGAGGAATTTTTGATGTAGGGATAATTTCTATTAATGCAGTTCCTTCCGAGAAGCCTGATTTGTGGAAAATGTCTATAGCGATCCCCTCTCCGATGACCGGTTATGATGTTACCGGCAATCCGGTAGTGACTTTTGATATTGGCAAGCAACGAATGTCTGGTGTTTGGCATAAGGAATTAAGCAATTTTGTGAAACTGGATGCAGCCTATGAAAATGTGGTTCTGCACGCCGGCCCTGAAAATGATGGTTTTATGATCCCATCTATTGCTGTCACCTATGATCTGGAAGAAAGTGCTCCTGATTACTGGAGCGGTCCGGTTAATATTTCGCTAAATGAAATGAAGCTGGCGGCTGATGGTAAAGATATTATGTCCGCTGCAAAGATTTCTATTCAGTCGCAGATTACCGGTCTGTCAGTCAAGGCGATCAATGATTACAAGGAAAAACTTGCTGCTATTGGCGAGAGTGTTGAGGAGCTTGAGCCGGGAGAAGCGGCAAGCTCTGAGCATGTAGTGGGAATGTACAATCTTGTTTTTGATTTCTTTGGAACCGCATGGGATGGGGTGACGAGCGATTTTGTGATAGAAGGGCTTGAAGTGTCCGCGCCCGCCGAAGCAGAGAGTCCGGAACGGAAGATCAAAATAGGTAAGGCCGGTTTTGGTGTGGATCTTACTGGTTTCAGAGATAACAGGGTCACGTTTGGCTACAGGATCGCGTACGACGGACTGGAAGTGACGACGCCCATGGCTGAAACTCAGGAATTTATTCCGACCAACATAACAGTGGATTTTAAAATCAAAGAAATCCCTTTCAAGGAATTATCGGAGCTGGGCAAAAGTACATTGAGATCATCTCTTGAATCTCCGGAAATGGCTAAAAGGTCAGGCATGCAGGCAGTTATGACGATACCTCAAATCCTGTCACAGACTGGCACATATTTGAAGATTAATGATGTTTCCGTAAAGGGTCCTGAATATAGCTTGACAATGGATGGTACCGTCAATGCCCTTGCCAAAGCTGCGTTCGGTTTGATGGCTGATGCTACTGGAAAAGTATATGGTCTCGACAAGATGGTCGCTGAACTTACAGCCAAACTGAATGATCCAAATACTGGCGAAAAGGAACGTAAGCTTATACAGGAGAATATTCAGGCTCTGGCTGTTGCCCAACTGATGGGCCGACAGGAAAAGGATGAGCAAGGCCGGGATGTCAGGGTTTACGATTTTAATGTAAACGAGCAAGGGGTAATGACATTGAATGGTGTAGATATGAGCGCATTAACCGGGCAGGCCCCGCCCAAGGCTCAGCCTGTCATTCCTCAACAGCAACAGACGCCGCCTCAAGAAAAGCAAACGGTTCCTGATCCCGGATCTCCGGTTTTAGCTGAGTAAAAAAGTTATAATTGAATTAAGGCGCTGCATGCCTGAGGAAGTGGTATGCAGCGTTTCATTTTCACAAAGCAGCAATCCCGCATCGCATAAAGCAGATATCTTAGTTTCGGGGATAGTTTCCTGCCATTCCCTGCCAGATTCTTCTGTTATTTTGCTTAAATGTATTCCCTCATCAAGACGAAGACCCATCAAAACTGCTTCCATTGCCCGCTCTTCTGGGCTTAATGTTTCGATCTCGGCCCCTAAACCTGAAGAGCTGATTTTTTTCATCCAATCAGCCGGAGAAAGAAGCCCGCTGGTTGCAAGCTTGGTGTCATTCACTGTCAATCGTCCATGAGCGCCGGGACCTATGCCAATGTAATCCTCATAGCGCCAGTAGGCGAGATTATGTCTGCTTTCTTCTCCAGGTGCGGCATAGTTGGAAACCTCGTAACAGTAGATACCGGCGTCTTCGAGGGTTTTCTCAGTAAGTTCATACATAGCTGATGAAGTCTCTTCATCAGGGATTTCAAGCTCTCCCCGCTCGGCCTGAAGGTAAAAAGGTGTGCCGGGCTCGATGGTTAGCTGGTAAAGGGACAGGTGGCCTTTGGCAAGTTTTATAGCTTGCTCAAGTTCCTGCTCCCAGTCTTTGAGGCTTTGTCCGGAGCGTGCGTAAATGAGGTCGAAAGAAAACCGGTCGAAAATCTCTTTGGCGGTATCAATGGCGAT
>CAZJRT010000154.1:0-5322 GCA_964548445.1 uncultured Pseudobdellovibrionaceae bacterium | reverse complement strand
GATGACTGAATGGATGCAGGGCGATCAACTCCATAAACGCATGGAAGGAATGGATCTGGGCGGCACCATGAGGCTTGGTGCTTTTCCCGCTGAGCTTAAGGAAGGTTCAAGAGTGGCCGAAGTTTATGGTACAACGCAAATCAGCGAGCGCCACCGCCATCGCTACGAGGTTAACACTACCTACCGCCAGAAACTTGAAGCTGCCGGGCTGGGCTTTTCGGGAATGTCACCGGATGGTGAACTTCCTGAAATAATCGAGTACCCGGATCATCCATGGTTTATAGGGGTTCAGTTCCATCCGGAACTTAAATCAAAACCTTTTGATCCACATCCGCTGTTTGTTTCATTCATTAAAGCGGCGCTCGAACAAAGCCGACTGGTTTGATCGTTTTTTTATCCGGCAAATTTCTGGAAGGCATCTATGACTTTTAGATAGGTGTCCCTTTTAAAGGGTACTGCCAGATCGAGTATTTCAACGATATCAACCCATTTCCATGCTCGAAATTCGTTTGGCTCATAAGCAGAGATATCAATCTCATTGTCATCGCCCATAAAACGCAGAGCAATCCAGGTTTGTTCTTGCCCGGCATATTTTCCATCCCAGAGATTAATTCTCTTCAATATATGATCCGGGATTGAATACCTGAGTTTCTCGTCATGAATTTCAAGTATTTCAGCGTTATCAGTGCCGGTTTCTTCTTTCAGCTCACGAAATGCAGCTCGTTCAAGATCTTCGCCGGGGTCAATACCGCCTTGTGGCAATTGCCACGCACCAGGGTTATCAACCCGCTCTCCGAGAAAGACTTTTCCATCACAGTTAAAAAGTACAATTCCAACACATGGACGATATGGAAGATAATTTGCTTTTGTCATTTCCGTTCAGGACGTTTCCATGTTTGCACAGACAAAGGCGCAAGCAGGATATTTTGGGTGCGCAATCCAGGAATCCAGTTATGTATGGCCTCCATGCTCGAAGGAAGCGGCCTTAAAAAGCCAACAGCGTAACCCCGGTCTATCGCCATATTCATTAGGTCCTCCAGCTTCTGCTGTATAGAATCCGGCGTGGAATAATCATCAATCCATATATCTGCCTGTACATATGGTTTTTCAGAAGATAGAGATACAGCTTGAGATAGCGGCTGAATATCCGTGCTTGCATCAGCATACGCCAAACCGCGATTTAAGATGCTGTTTATGATTTCACGAGATTCAATATCCGACTTATAAAAAATTGTATCTCTTGTAGCGACCACTCCTGTATAGCCTGTAGTTCTGCCCAAAATTCTGCCAAGGCGCTGAAGATTAACGTCAAGGGCTGTATCAGTCATCAGGGTTAAGGATCCTGTATCATTTTCCAGCGGATCTTCAGGCTCTAAAGGTAATGACAGCCATAATTCATGTCCATCTGATCTGGCCTTTTCTCTCCACTCATCCGGTTTCCCAGCATAAGGCGACATCAAAAAAGTAACATCGGCAGGCATTTTTTTTATCGCAGCTTCGGAAGCTGGATCGGATAATCCGAAATCAACAACCACGAGCGATACAATAGCTTTCGCACCGGGGATGGAAGAAAAATCATAGGGCTTGCGATAGGCCTGGAAAGCGCTCAGTCCGTCCTGTCTTATAACTGGAATGTTACCAATGTTTTCGGAAACGTATAGTCCGGGAACCGGCGCTTTAACATTTCCGTTCTCATAAGTTTCGAGATCTTTAAAAGTCTCAGCGGCTTTTACCGGTTCATTAAATACAGGAGGTATAATCTCCGGCTCTTTCTTTTCAGCCTCAACCAGATGCGCAGGTTTTTCAGTCCGCTCAATCAGAACTGTTATGGACTCAAGCCGATCCTGGCGGGCAATAAAAGTGGCGTCTGCATTAAACCAGCAGAGAAAGATCAAAAGAACCGTTACAATACCAAAGAAGGCGAGGCCGCCGCCAAAAGCGCGCCAGGAGATATAGTTCTCCAAAACAAAGCCTTCGTCTTCGGCCTCAATATCGGTCATTACTGTACTTCTTCTTTATTTTCAGTCTCGGATTGAGCTGTTGCTGCCTGTGCCCGATCGACTCCAGACGAAGGAATTTTAACATTCTCCAGCCGGTCACCATACAGAGAAATTCCTCTTAAAAGATCAATGGCCCGAAGCAACTGATAATCTTCAAGATTTTTAGAACTGTCTGCCATTTCATCTTTTGGCGGAGGTACATTACCAGCCTCTTCTTCAGGCAGAAGTTGGTTTACGTCTTCTTCCTCTTCATTTTCTTCGGATTTATTAAGAGCTCCTCTGAGATCAGACTCACGCATACCTTTGTCGTCAACCTGTTCAATCTTTGCAAGCTCTACCCGAATATCCGGTTCGATACCTTCTGCCTGAATAGAACGGCCACTAGGCGTATAGTAACGAGCTGTGGTTAGCCGCATGGCTCCATGCCCCATGAGCGGAATAACTGTCTGGACAGAGCCCTTACCGAAAGACTTGGTCCCTACAAGCAATGCTCTGCGGTGGTCCTGCAAGGCTCCGGCAACAATTTCAGAGCCGGAAGCGGAGCCGCCATTTATCATCACGATTAATGGAAGCCCTTCAGCCAAATCCCCCGATGTTGCGTTGTCCCTTTTGGTATCCCTTTCACTACGGCCTCTGGTCGAAACGATTTCGCCCTTATCAAGAAACGCATCCGATACCGCTATGGCCTGATCCAGCAGGCCACCCGGATTGTTACGCAAGTCAATAATGTAACCAATCAGGCGATCACCAATTCTTTCTTGAATATCGGCAACAGCTTCTTTTACTCCGTCATATGTATTCTGATTGAATGTAGTAATTCTTATATATCCAATGGCATCGTCAAAGACTTTGCTTCTAACTGACCTGATCCGGATAACATCACGTATAATATTAAATGTCAGAGCCTCTTCTTCTCCCTCACGACGAACTGTAATTTCTATCGGATCCCCTACAACGCCACGCATTTTATCAACGGCTTCATTAAGATTCATACCCATCACCGGCTCACCATCAATATGGGTTATATAATCTCCGGCCTGAACTCCGGCACGATAAGCAGGCGTGTCGTCGATAGGGGAGACAACTTTTACAAAGCCATTTTCCATTGTAACTTCAATGCCAAGACCTCCGAATTTCCCTTCGGTTTGGACCTGCATCTCTTTGAAACTGTCTTCATCAAGGTAGGACGAATGTGGATCCAGGCTTGAAAGCATGCCGTTGATAGCAGTCTCGATCAGTTCTTCATCTTCTACCGGATCAATATATTGTTCTCTGACTCGCTCAAACACGTCACCGAACAAGTTTAACTGCCGGTACGTCACACTGTTATCCGTAGTGGGTTGAGCGCCAGCCATCCTGGGTTCCTGCGCGCAGGCCGGAAGACTGATTAACACAATACATGCAAGTGTTATAAACAGGTTATGAGCTTTCATAAGTACGTGCCTTTTCTTTTAAATCAAAACTTTACTGACGGGTTTACCGGGGCCCCATTACGACGGAGCTCGTAATACATTGATGCTTGCGAATCATCCAGAATACCGAGGGGCTCTCCTTTCTGGACTGACCTCCCAGCTACTGTATCAATTCTGGCTAATCCTGCAATAAGACTGTGATATCCACCATCATGTTCGACAATTATTAATTGTTCAAATCTTTTGAACGGGCCAGCAAATCTGACAACACCATCCATTGGAGCTACAACAACGCCGCCGCTGCGGCCATCAATAGTTATACCATTGCTAACTGCACCAAGTTCGTCATTTTCCCCATAGTTAATTCTTATCGTTCCTGTCACAGGGAACAAAGCTTTCCCCGGCTTTGACTGGATCGTCGGCTCGGCAGGTGCAGGCGGCGGAGAGAGCATAACTGCTTTATGAGCAAGTTTTCTTGCCTGAGCTCGTTTTTTGTTTTGCTCCAGCTTTTCAACTAATTCCTCCAGGTCATTAGCCTTGCGTGCAATACGGCTCATAACTTCCTGCTGTTCCTTGTGTTCGCCACGGGTCTGGTTAAACAACATCTTGCGCTTATCGAGCAAGCCGGACATCCTTTGTTTCCTTAATTCAAGTTCACGGCTTTCATCCAGCAATTTCTTCCTGTCCGATTGAAGGCCACGCTGTAATTCATCCAGACGATCAAGATCCTTGCGCAAGCCTTCCGCTCTATCAAGGAGAGAGGGCAGGGTGCTATTTAGCAGCATAGCGCTGCGAGCTGTCTCCAGTGGCGCTTTGGGTCGTGCCAGCATAGCTTCCGGGGGGACTCTTTTGATCCGTTGCAATGCCAGAATTAAGTTACCGATGCTACCGTAATCTGATTTGAGACGGGAAAGCAATTTTTCGTGTTCATGTTCAGCGGAAGAAATGCGAGTCTCCAGATTTTGCGATTTAGATTCGTTATCTTTTATATCTGCGGCCAGTTTGACCAATTCACTGCGGGTATTTTCAAGTTCCTTTTCGAGGTCAGCCAGTTGAGAACGTAATGCTTGTTCTTTTTCCTGCACTTCAGATAATTGTTTTTTATAGTTCTGCAGAATATTCGCTTTGCTTCGTGGCACAGGAATATCCGACGAAGCAAATGCTATACTGCTCTGGCAGGCCAAAGCCAATACAAGAATGCGGGCAAGTTTAATCAACGGCATTGTTTTATTTATGATATGGGTGTCCGGCCAAAATTTGTTGTGCTCTGTAAATCTGCTCCAAAAGCATAACTCTTGCAAGCATATGAGGCCATGTCTGGCGGCCAAAAGATAACAGAAAATCGGCGCGATCACGAACTTCATTGGTAAGTCCGTCACTGCCCCCAATAATAAAAGTCAATTTCTTCTGTCCATTATCCTGTAGTTTTGAAATTTCATCAGCAAAGGTTTCACTGGTTTTTTCCCGCCCCTTTTGATCAAGAGCGATTACCCGCATATCCGGTGTAAGCAAAGACATTATTTTCTCTGCTTCTTCTTGCTGCTGTGACTGGGGATTTTTTGACTTGGCCTCTATCTCGTGAATAGTCACAGGCCATTTAATACGTTTGGAATAATCCTTAATTAATTCTGCAAACTTACCGTTTCGCGCTTTGCCAACGGCAACGATTCTGAGCTCAAGCATATGTGCCTTGTCATTCCTGTAATTACGGATTTATTTCCGAAAAAGCCGGAATGACATTTATATCAGGCCAGAGCCTGACTGTGCACTATATCAAAACCATCTGGGCGCCACATCTTTTCTATTTAATAGAATTACCTTACTTCGGGTCTGAATATATGAACTATAATATCCCCTGCATCCAGCACAACCCAGCCACCCTGGCTCATACCTTCTACCCGTATGCCTTT
>CAZJRT010000153.1:0-5337 GCA_964548445.1 uncultured Pseudobdellovibrionaceae bacterium | reverse complement strand
GCTGGCAGTTCCATAACCCCGCCCTCGTGAAAAATAGGACCATGCCGTTGCTTGGCGATCATTATCTCGGCAATATTATGCGCCTTGTCCATCTTCTCTTGCCACTTGGCAAATTTGTCGGCGTCTTCCATATCCGGCTGGCTGCGCGAGAGATAATATTCTTCACGGTAAATGAACATGACAACATCAGAATCCTGTTCGATAGATCCTGATTCCCGCAAGTCCGAAAGTTGTGGCCTTTTGTCTTCCCGTTGCTCCACTGCCCGTGAAAGCTGGGACAAGGCCAGAACGGGGATTTGCAGTTCCTTGGCTATGGCTTTGAGGCCTCTGGTGATTTCGGAAATTTCCAGGACACGATTGGTCTCGGATTGTTTTGAGCCGGTGCCTCTCAGAAGCTGCAGATAGTCGACTACCAGAAGTCCCAGTCCATGCTGGCGTTTCAGCCGCCGTGCTCTTGTTCGTACTGCGCCGATAGTTAGCGCTGGCGTATCGTCAATATATAGCGGAACCTGACTCAGTTTCTGTGATGCCTCGACGAATCGCCGGAAATCGTTTTCATGGATATTGCCTTTTCTTAATGAATCTCCGGAAATTCCAGACTGGTCAGCAAGTATCCGGGTTGCAAGCTGGTCAGAAGACATTTCCAGAGAGAAAAAGCCCGCTATTGCGCCTTGCTTCCCGCCTGTTCGTGCATAAAGTTCTGCAGCATTGAAGGCAATGTTTACCCCTAATGCGGTTTTCCCCATAGAAGGTCGAGCGGCTAAAATCAAAAGGTCGGAGCTATGCAGGCCGCCCAGCTTCTGGTCCAGATCCCGCAGGCCTGTTGATGCGCCAGTAACAGAACTATCGGCTTTATATGCTTTTTCAACAACGTCGATAGCGGTCAGTACTGAGTCTTTAAGAGTGGAAAAACCACCGCGAGTCTCTCCGGTTTCGGCAAGCCGGTATAATTGCGCTTCTGCCTTCTCCATAACGGTCTGCGCATTATCTTCAACCTGTTGATTATAAGAATCATTGACGATTTCTTCACCAAAACCAATCAGCTCACGACGAAGATAAAGATCATAAATAGTTCTGGCGTAGTCCTCGGAGTTGATAATGGAGATAACGCTCGAAGCCAGTTCGGCCAGGTATTCCGCTCCTCCCACAGGAGTCAGATCCGAATCGTTTTCAAAAAACCCTTTTAATGTTACCGGAGTGGCGGTTTGCCCTCTTTCGGTAAGGGTTACGATTGCACGGTAGATACGCTGGTGAGCCGGTGCAAAAAAATGTTCAGGGCGAAGGAAGTCGCCAATTTTTTCAAGAGCCCGGTTGTCCACCATGAGCGCCCCTAGAAGTCCTTGTTCGGCTTCCAGATTTTGGGGAAGAACCCGGTAGTTTGTTGTTTTTTCCTGGCTGCCTGAAGCTGCCTTGTCGATTTGTAATTGTGCCGTCATGCCGGGCAAGCTATCAGTCCTCGATTGCTGCTTCCATTACTTTGTTTCTTTGGATATGTGAATAACGGGGATTAAATAGTTTTGAAGGTAAATAAAAGGAGGCGCTGAAAACGCCTCCTTCTTTTTATGTGATATGAGAACAGAAATTATTCCGTTTTAGCTTCAGCTTCAGATTTTTCTTCGCTTTCACCTTCACTTGTTTCAGGTTCTTCAGTTTTTTCTGTTTCTTCTGTTGATGCTTCAGCTGATTCAGCCTCTGCCGCTTTAGCTTCTTCTTCAGCAGTCAGTCGAGCTTTTTCTGCTTCGTAGGCTTCTTTTTCAAGAACCTCTTTCAGTTGTTCTTCTTCGGCAGCTTTTTCTGCTGCGCGGGTGTCTACTACACCGCCAGCTTCAGCGATCAGGGCACGACCAATTTTCTCCTGAGTTTGGGCCTCGTCCGAAGATCGTGCGATATTGGCGACAATTTCGACTTTTACTTCCGGATGCAGACGTACGGAAACAGGGAAAAGGCCGATCATTTTGAAGTTCTGATTGATCTCAATCATATTCCGTTCGATCTTTTCGCCAGTAACTTCGCTGACGGTTTCCGCAATGTCTCTTGCGGTAACCGAGCCGTACAATTGCCCTCCTTCAGAAGCCTGACGGACCAGGGCAACTTTCAGATCTCTCAGTTTATCGGCATGTCTTTCCGCTTCGTTTTTGCGTTTTTCGTTTTCTGCTTCAAGCTGATTGCGCTGAGTTTCGAAATAGGCGATGTTGGCCTTGGTCGCCCGCAGAGCCTTGTGTTTCGGCAAGAGATAGTTACGCGCATAACCGGGTTTGACATTGACGACTTCGCCCATGGCGCCCAGGTGCTCAATGCGCTCTAGTAAAATAACTTGTGTTGATGACATTTCACGTCTTCCTTTCCTGCTTAACGGCCGGTGCCGGCATCAGTGTCTTGCCGGACGTAAGGCAAGAGAGCCATATAGCGGGCTCTTTTGATTGCTCTGGCCAGTTCACGCTGTTTCGCTGTGGAAACGGCAGTTATTCTGCTGGGTACGATTTTTCCACGTTCGGAAATAAAACGGCCAAGCATTCTTGTGTCCTTCCAGTCAATGCAAGGAGCGCCCTCGCCCGTAAACGGGCAGGTCTTTCTGCGACGGAAAAATGGACGTTTAACTGTTGGTGCGTCTGCTGCTGACATTATGCTGCCTCCTCTTCACTATCGCTTGAACTGTTTGCCTGAATGGAAGGCCCTTTGGAAGGCTCATCCAGTTTGATGGTCATGAAGCGCAGAACATCTTCATTCAGGCGAAGAGTGCGCTCGAGTTCATGAATGGCTTGAGGCGCTGTATCACTTTCGATCAGTACGTAGTGGCCTTTACGATTTTTCTTGATACGGTAAGCCAGATTGCGCAGACCCCAGTCCTCGGTTCTCAGGACTTTGCCTTGATCTTCGATGATCTTGCAGCTTTTTTCTTTGAGCTCTTCGACCTGCTGGGTCGAGAGATCCTGCCGTGCTATAAACACGGTTTCATAGTAAGGCATTTTTGACTCCTCCCGGGTTACGGCGTTGGTAAATTTTAACGCCAAAGCCGACGCTTACCTTAAACGGCGCCAGCGAGGTTTCACGAATAGCGCGCAATATTGCGGATTTGCCGGAAAGAATCAAGTTAATTATTCAAGTAGCTTGACTTGGCGTGTCTGGGGGTTATCAATTGCATGAAATCTATTATCAAGGTGGAAAAGGAGTAACATGTCGCGCGCGTTCTTGTTTCCAGGTCAGGGCTCACAATTTATTGGAATGGGTAAAGATCTTGCTGAAGCTTTTACCGAAGCCAGGCTTACGTTCGAGGAGGTTGATGATGCTCTGTCGGCTAATTTAAGCACTATTATTTTTGAAGGGCCGGAAAGTGATCTGAACCTTACAGAAAATACCCAGCCAGCTTTGCTGGCAGTATCGACAGCTTTTATGAGGGTAATGACTCGCGAGGCCAGTCTGAGGATAGAAAAAGTAGCTACGTTTGCCGCCGGTCACAGTTTAGGAGAATATTCAGCTCTGGCCGCTGTAGGGGCTCTTGATCTTGCGGATACAGCCCGGCTGGTACGCAGGCGGGGCAAGGCCATGCAGAGCGCGGTGCCGGTTGGAGCCGGTGCAATGGCAGCGATACTTGGTCTTGATTTTTCTGTTGTGGAGGAAATCACCAAATATGTAGCTGGCAAGAGCGAAGCCGTCTGTCAGTGCGCAAACGACAATTCTCCGGGACAGGTAGTTATCAGCGGCCATAAGGAAGCCGTTGAGGAGGCCGTATCTATCGCTTCTGATAAAGGGGCCAGGCGGGCAGTCATGCTGCCGGTCAGCGCACCTTTTCACTGTACCCTGATGGCTCCTGCAGCCCAGTCTATGGCTCGCGCTTTGGCTGATACCGATATACGCCCTCCTATGGTTTCTGTAGTTTCGAATGTAACGGGTCAGGGGGTTCGCGATCCGGGCGACATTCGTCGTCTTCTTGTGGACCAGATAACCAGTATGGTTCGCTGGCGAGATTCAGTTCACTGGATGCGAGAACAGGGCGTCGATGAAATGGTAGAAATTGGTGCTGGCAAGGTTCTTTCAGGACTGGTGCGCCGTATTGAAAAAGATATAATGGTTGAGAGCATCGGTACCGCAGCACAATTAGATGCTTTAATCGAGAGGTTACAGTGAACGAAGACGCTGTATTGCCGGCGTTTGAAGTAACTTTTCAAGAAGAACTTATAGTGCCTCAGGATACCCGTTATGTCCCTTTGCAGCAGCAGCCGTATAGCTGTTGTCCCACGGCTTTTCAAATCGTCATGCTGCGTCATGGTATACCTCTGGTTCCCGCGGAGTTGATCGGCTGGCATATGGGTCTGGTGGTACCGCCACAAGATGCCAAATATTTCTACAACCCGCGTATTTCAGTTGAAAAGCCGCCCAAAGGATATGGTACTCATGTGGGATTGAATGATGACTATAACCCGTCCTATGCCATGGAAAAGCTTGGCATTCCTCTGCGAGTAGATATTTGGACAATCGATAAATTCCCGATACTGGAAAGTTTTATCGCTGCGCTCGAGAAGGTGATTGAAGGAGATCGTGACGTATTGTTCTGTTGGAGGTGGGGGGATGTGATGGACGAAGATAAGGCTGTCGATCCGGTAGATCCTGCAGTGGGGCATGTTTGCGTCTTCGATACTATAAAAGACGGGCTTGTCCGCTTAATTGATCCGGCACGTGGCCGTAAGTGGCGGACATTCAAAGCCTCTCATATCTATCAGTCCATGCAACAGCACGGCGCCGATAGGAAGGCTGGACTTTGGTATTTGCATAGATTGACATAGAGAGGAAAAGCCGCAAGATGATACGCTCTTTCCCGCAGGGAAATAAAAAATAACAGGAGATGATTAATGCTTGACCTAACAGGAAAAACGGCACTGGTGACAGGCGCCACCGGAGGCATCGGCAAGGCAATCTGCCGAGCATTTCACAAGCAGGGAGCTTCCCTAGTGATTACCGATACGAGCGAAGAACGCCTCAATGAATTCAAGGAAGAGCTGGGCGAACGCGTTCACGTATTGGTGGGGAATCTCGGAGATTTTGATAGCATAGACGGACTGGTTAAGGAGGCTGAAAAGTCAGCAGGCCAGATCGATATACTGGGTAATAATGCCGGGCTGACTCAGGATAACCTTTCCATGCGTATGAAGAACGAGGAATGGCAGACGGTCATCAATATCAACCTTACCGCTCCGTTCATGCTGGCCAGAGCTGTTCAGCGCGGGATGATGAAGCGTCGCTGGGGCCGGATTATCAATATGAGTTCAGTTGTCGGAACTACCGGAAATCCAGGTCAGTGCAACTATGTGGCATCAAAAGCTGGTATTACCGGCTGGTCAA
>CAZJRT010000152.1:0-5337 GCA_964548445.1 uncultured Pseudobdellovibrionaceae bacterium | reverse complement strand
CCAGTTTGTTCAAAGCTTTAATGCTGGCCTTGTTGGCATAGTCGATCTTGAAGCTTCCCGGCTCACAGGTCAGAACATTGGTTGGTATATTGTCCAGGATTACAGATGAATGACCAATTCCGGGAAACAAGGGAGTGAATGCAGGGGTCATTGAAATCGCTCTCTATTTACTGATGGTTGTTTGAAGCAGAATATCATGAGCTGGCCACTGGAAATACCTGCTTTTTTTTAAGGGATCATACTGGAGTATTTAAATTCAGGTGGCAGCTTTCAGGTCGAAGATAATCCGGTGCCAGGGATAGCCTACGTCTGGTAAATATTCTTCATGGATAAGCCTGGCTTCTTTTTTCAGGCGGATTACCAGGCGAGTACCTTTACCATCATCATTCGGCTTGGCAAGCCATGCCATTACCAAAGGAGGCTCGGTCGAATACCATTTCTCCAGAGCTTCCCAGTCGGCATTGGGCAAATCGACGTAGATCATTTTTTCTTTATTATCTACTTCGATATGGAACTGGCTTTCGGCGGAAGCGTCCAGAACAATGCGGGTAAAGTCATTATGCTCCCCTACTCTCAGCTTGACGATCGAGGAATGTGGCAATTCTTTAGGCTTTTTCTGGTCGGCTTCCCTGTTCATAGCCTGCCTGAATACGGATTTCCGTGAAGGCTTGGGCGGCTCAGGCAGAGCCGGGCCACTGGCAGGCTCATAATGTGAGAGAAACTCTTCCAGTTCGCTCATCTGAGTATTTTCGCCAAGTTCGGGCAGAGCCTCACTGGCAGAAAGCTGCAAGGGCGCTTCATGAATCTTCAGAACCTTGAAGGAGCGGTTTTTTACTAATTCAGGTTTTGTCTTTGGAGCCTGTTCTTTATCAATGCCAAATGCCAGCAATCCTTCGCTGGAATTTTTTTCCAGCGCAGTTTTCAAACCGGCAGCCTTGCAGGAGTTAAGTGAAGTTTCTCCCGCAATCAGCAACAAGACTAAAAGAATAAATTGAAATTTATCTGGCATGATAACGACTCAAAGACGAGTCTTATGATAATAGGATTTTTCTGCAAAGCCAAGGCCATAGAATAAATACAGGAATTTGGCTTCTCATTTTCTATAAAATGTGTTTTTATGTTCCTATGTATTATCAGTCGCCAAAACACAATTTTTATTCAGTTCCCCGGGGTATGTTTTATCTCGTTGACACTGGCGTGTTTAATTAGCGGCTGATATTTCCATGTGTCAGCTAAACTAGAAAGGCTGGCAGCATTTTCCTTTAAAACCAAGAATC
The DNA here is from genome assembly GCA_964548445.1 of uncultured Pseudobdellovibrionaceae bacterium. Taxonomy (GTDB): domain Bacteria; phylum Pseudomonadota; class Alphaproteobacteria; order Micavibrionales; family Micavibrionaceae; genus RZZS01. Next base: position 4,060 of record CAZJRT010000152.1, on the reverse strand, counting down.
TGAAGCCGCCTTTCCGGAATATAAAGGAACTGGGCGGATGTTACGTAGCGCGGCGAAAAATATCAGGCTATTGGAAGTTCATACGGCTTTGCTGAGTGCAATGTTCGTAGTGCCGGTAATTATCCCTTATTATCGCGACGAAATAGGCTTGTCGTTTCAGGATTTTCTTATCGGGGAAGTAGCATTCGCAATTGTTCTTTTGCTGTTGGAGGTCCCTTCCGGCTGGTTATCTGATGTCTGGAAGAGAAAGCATGTGCTGGCGCTGGGAAGTCTGTTCGAGCTGGCCGGGTTTGGCTGCCTGCTGGTAGCCGATAGTCTTGCTATGGCAGTTATCGCCCAGGCGATCATTGGTATAGCAATCAGTCTTTATTCCGGGACCAATTCTGCAATTTTATTTGATAGTCTGCTCGAATGTGGACGAGAGAAAGAATTCGGAAAGCTGGAAGGGCGCCGAAATGGAATTTCAATGTATTCCATTGGCATAGCTTCGATAGCGGGCGGATTTTTGTACGCAGTAGATACCCGGTTGCCTCTTTATGTAACTATTGCCGCATTAATTCTGGCATTGATTGCGGCAGTGATGATGACCGAACCCGAGCGTCATAAAAGCGCAATTCAGGGCCATCCGCTGACTGATATGGTCGTAACGATGCGCTATGCGTTGCAAGGACATATCGAGGTAGGCCTGATCCTTTTATTCTCTGCGGCGCTGTTTTGCGCTACCAAACTTAATATGTGGATTCAGCAGCCTTATTATATGGCACTTGATATTCCCGAAATCTGGTTCGGTGTATTGATGGCCCTTGGTTATCTTACCGGTGGCATGGCCAGCCATTTTTCTCATGTCATGTTTCGCCGTGTCAGCAATGTTAAAGCTTTGGCTTATGTTTGGGCAGTGGCGATTTTGGCGTGCCTGGCCGCAGGAGTTTACATGGGTTTCCACGGAATAGTGATGTTGATGATTGGGGGCAGCCTTATTTATGGGGCAGCTACGCCTCGGGTGCAGGAGGCGATAAATATTCGGGTTGGTTCGGAGCGAAGAGCAACTATTCTCTCCACGGCAAGCTTGTTACGGCAAGTAGCATTTATTCCTTTAGGTCTGATAATTGGTGCAATGGTTGATGATTACGGTGTAGGCACAGGCCTTATTGGTGTGGCTGCCTGGTTGCTGGCTTCTGGAGCTTTCCTTGTTCTTTGGGCGGCATATAGAAGAACAAATAATATCGCAAAGACTATTGAAACAAGAAGCAGGGGCTAAGGCACGATCCAGGAATCCAGCGAAATTCCTCGTCAAAACAGATAGAAAATTTATGATAAAACAACGACATAAGCTAATTTTTTGAAAATTACAGCTGTTTTGTGGTATAATTTGTCATAATATTATAAAACCGGGTATGAAAGAAAAAGAGATGATTAGTGATATTATAAGAGCAATACCTGGCGGCAACACAGTGATGGCTATAGGTAAGCTTGGTATATGGGGCGGTATAGGTTATATAGCTAACAAGCTAACTGGTGGTGCTATTTGGCGAGGCATAAAATCGGGTTTAAACTGGGTTAAAGACAAAATCACCGAAAAATTCCCAGCGCTTGGCTGGGTAATCAATCCTGCGCAAAGAGTTAGGGAAACAGCCAATGTTGTAAGGAACACGGTAGGTGCTGTCCGTAGAGATATCGGCGACTGGTTTACGCGAGATGCTCCGGAGAAATCGATCAAGGCCCTGCAAGAACTTCAGCGGCTGCCTTGCATGGAAGACAGGCAAGCAGAGCTGGCTGATTGCATTGGGATTTTGAATAAAGCAGAAAATCCAACCGATACTCCGGAAGAATATGAAACAGCTCTGAAGACCGCTGGCCCTGTTGTTGATGAAGGTCTGGCTTTAGTGAACGAGCTAATTGCTGAGAAAGAAGAAAACAGAGGACTCGTCGGCAGGGCTGAGGGATGGGCAAATGAGCAAATAGCCGAACATCCGAGGCTGTCCTGGTTGTTTCCGGGTCCAAGAGCCATAATTGGATGGAGGAATTCCGAAGATATCGACCTGCTAGAGGTTAGAGAAAAGCTGGAAGATGCCCGGGAAGCAATACGCGAAGAGGCTTCTTCTTTGGGGGTCAGCCTGAACAGCATGGCTAAAGCTCCTCCGGTAGAGGAAGAGGAAATTGCCATGGCAAATCCAAGGCAGGAATTCGCTGAAGTTGCAAAAGAGGCGGAAATAGAAGAAGTCTCGGCTCTTACAAAAGCGCAAAGAGAAGCTGCTGGAAATTCCGTATTGAAAAATACCGGACAAACAAACAAGAGTCCGAAACCCTCGCTTTCTGAGCCTGCACCAACTATGGGCTAAAACTCTTAAATTGGTGATTTGATACAAACAAACTTTCATTTCCCTGTCTGGATCTGTATAAGAACAATCCATGACAAGACCGCTTGAACATATACGCAATTTTGCAATCGTCGCCCATATCGACCATGGGAAGTCGACGCTGGCTGACCGGTTGATCCAGACCTGTGGTGGACTGGAAGACCGCGAGATGAAACAGCAGGTGCTGGATTCAATGGATATCGAGCGCGAGCGCGGTATCACCATTAAGGCCCAGACCGTTCGTCTGGCCTATAAAGCCAAAGACGGCATTGAATATCAATTAAACCTGATGGACACGCCGGGGCACGTGGATTTTTCCTATGAGGTTTCACGTTCGCTGGCTTCGTGCGAAGGGTCGCTGCTTGTTGTAGATTCTACCCAGGGCGTGGAAGCTCAGACGCTGGCCAACGTCTATCAGGCGCTGGATAACAATCATGAATTAGTGCCGGTGATCAACAAAATTGATCTGCCTGCCGCCATGCCTGACGAGGTGCGGCAGGAGATCGAGGACGTAATCGGCCTTGACGCCAGCGAAGCGGTCCTTTGCTCCGGCAAGACCGGCATCGGTATTAACGACTTGCTGGAAGCTATCGTTACCAGATTGCCGCCACCGAAGGAGGGCGATGCGACCAGGCCCCTTAAAGCTTTGCTGGTCGATAGCTGGTATGACAGCTATCTTGGCGTAGTGATCCTTGTGCGTGTGATTGACGGCAGGCTTAAGAAGGGTCAGCGCATCCAGTTTTTGAATACCCGCGCCGTGCGCGATATTGACCGGGTCGGGATGTTCACGCCCAAGCCGGTTCTGATCGACGAGCTTGGTCCCGGCGAGATGGGCTTTATCACCGCCTCGATCAAGGACATTGAAGAAACTCAAGTAGGCGATACCATCACAGAAGAAAAGCGCCAGTGCAAAGAGCGCCTGCCCGGTTTCAAACCGAGCGTGCCGATGGTTTTCTGTTCGCTGTTTCCTATCGATGCCAAAGATTATGAAGACCTGAAAGACGCGCTGGGACGCTTGAAGCTCAATGATGCGTCCTTACATTTCGAGCCGGAGAACAGCCAGGCGCTGGGCCTTGGTTTTCGCTGCGGATTTCTTGGCATGCTGCATATGGAGATCATCCAGGAGCGGCTGGAGCGTGAATACGGCCTCGACCTGATCCCTACAGCGCCCTCTGTTGTTTATCATATCTATATGACCAACGGTCAGAAGATCGAACTTTATAACCCGGTCGACATGCCGGATGTGGTTAAGATCGACCATATCGAAGAGCCCTGGATCAAGGCGACTATTCTCACCCCCGATGAATATCTAGGCGGACTTTTGCAATTGTGCGAGGAGCGCCGGGGCGAGCAGATCAACCTTACCTATGTCGGGCACCGGGCTATGCTGGAATACTTCCTGCCCCTGAATGAAATAGTTTTCGATTTTTATGACCGGCTGAAAAGCATCTCCAAGGGCTATGCCAGCTTTGACTACGAGGTCCATGGCTACCGGGAGAGCGACCTTGTAAAGATGGAAATCCGCGTAAATGGCGAGCCGGTGGATGCGCTGGCCATGATCGTTTTCCGGCAAAACGCCGAACGAAAAGGCCGCCAGCTGTGCGAGAGGTTGAAAGAGCTGATCCCGCGCCAGATGTTCAAGATCGCCGTGCAGGCGGCCATCGGCGGCAAGATCATAGCGGCGGAACATATCTGTGCACACC
>CAZJRT010000151.1:0-5353 GCA_964548445.1 uncultured Pseudobdellovibrionaceae bacterium | reverse complement strand
ATTTAAAGTTACTCTATAGATAACTGATAAGAAAAACCTGAATCCAAACAAAGCGGAAAAGATCATGATATCCCGATACCTGTCTATGTTGACGTTAGTTGCTGCCCTTCTATTGCTTTGCTCTGTGCCGTTGAGGGCACAGGAGGTCGAGATGCCTGAGCTTCCCGCACCTTTACAAAATCTTGCAGCTGAAGGTGCACAGGTTCGCTATCTTGGCAAGCATCAGGGGCTCGATGGCTGGATTACTATAAAGCGGGGGCAGGAGCAGTATTTCTACGTAACGCCCGATGGGAAGGGAATCGTTATGGGGCTGCTGTTTGATGACAGTGGCACACTGCTTACTGCCCAGCAGGTTCAGGATTTGCAGGGCCAGGGAGATGAACTGCTGGATATGCTGGCTGAAGATGATAGACCTGCCTCCAGAATGTCCGAAGTCGGTAAAGCGGATAATAAGGAATTGCGCACCCCTTCCGAGAAGCTTTATGCCAGCGTTACGGATAGTAACTGGGTAGGATTCGGAAATAATAAAGCGCCTTTCATCTATGTGTTTGTGGATCCCAACTGTCCGCACTGCAAATCTCTTTTAAATGATCTCAAACAACCGTATATCGATACCGGCAAGTTGCAGGTTCGCTTGATTCCTGTAGGTTTTAGTGAAGAAGCCGTTACAAAGGCGGCCTTCCTTCTTGCTGCTCCGAATGCCGAGGAGCGCTGGTACGCGCATGCGAGCGGTGATAAAACGGCATTGCCTGCCAAAAAGGGAATCAACACTCAGGCCGTTCAGATGAATCTGGGGCTTGTGCAGGCATGGAAGTTTGATGCCACGCCAATCACTATTTACCGGGATGCGACTGGTCAGGTAAAGATAATGCGCGGACGCGCTAATGATATCCATGCACTTTTTGCCGATGTTGCCGGATAACTTCTTGCCTGGACAATCATAAAACTTTAACGATTTAATGATGCTTGATAGGGTAATATCTGGCTAACGGGTAGATTTTTTCTACCTGCAAGTATGTAATTTGGATTTTATGACCGGGTTGTAATAGTTTCGATGGACCAGCGTTCTGCATTCCTGCTTCAGATTATCGAGAAAGTCGGCTTGCCGCTGACTGCGGCGGTGGCGGCAGTTTCCACATCAAAGGGCAATGCCGACATCAAGAAAGATGCCGAGAATGTAGCCGAACTCCTGGGGCGTTCGGTTAAATCTAGTGTATCTTTGGCCGAGGCTCTGGAGTTACGAGACACGGATGGCAATGCAGATTCGGTCAGGCTGGTACTGGCGGCACTGTCCGGGGAGCTGCTGGCCGGGCAATACAGGGCAAGTCGCAGAATGCCTGCAGAAAAAGATCTGGACCGGATTACAGCCTCGCTCTCCGCGGTTCTGGCCTTTGCCGACAATTTCTCTGCTGTAGCCAAAAATACAGCCCGGCTCAAGGCTCTTGAGATTGATGATTTGGCTTGTGACGAAAATCAGATCCAGGCAGTTTTCTTCCGGGCACTGGTTCCGGCTATAAATGCGATTGCCGTTTATCCGTTTGGTCGTCCGGAAACCAAACTGATTCAGGAAGTGGCAGGCAAGTTGACCCGTCAGGCAGAATTGCTCAGAGAAAAACTTTTTGGTTCAGATCTGCCAGAGCCCGAAGCCCGGCAGGTCGAACTTTCTCTGTTCCATTCATTGGTGAGCCTTTATACCGAGTGCCACAAGGTTGAGACAGACCGCATTCAGTCTATGAATGAAGCTGAGCGTGAAAAGATGATGACCAAGGATGGCGGGGTTTCCATGGAGAGTCTGTGGCAGGCTTTCGAGACACGCTATGCAATGCTGGAGGCAGTGAGCCAAAGCATGTTACCCGGCGCAGCGGCGCAACAATCTGGCGCTTCGGACGTTCAGACTCCGTCACCGCCTGCACCTCCGCCGCCTCCGACTGCAAAAGCAGAAGATCAGACAAGCACTCCCGCAATTTTCAAGAAAAATCCTCCGACTCCTCCGGCGGGCCAGCCGCCTGCGACTGATCCGGCACCGCCTCCCGCGCAGGCACAGACGACTGAAGCTACTCAAGCCTCGCCATCTGCCGATGCAGCTCAAGGGGAGAACCCTATGGCCTTCTTTAAGCCCGGCGTTAAAAAAAGCGGTGAGCAGGAAGGGAGTTAAAGATGATTGCAAGTAAGATGCTTGCAGCTTGCCTTATGCTCGCGGCTCAGACCTACTCGGTTCCGCCTGCGGTTCTTTTAGGCATTTATCAGGTTGAAGGTGGCAAGGTTGGTCAGGAAGTCGGGCCCAACGATAATGGTTCATACGATCTCGGGCCGATGCAGATCAATACTATCTGGCTTCCGGAGCTGGCTGGGCGCTGGGGCGTCAATGTTCATACCGCAAGACGATGGGTGCGTGATGATCCCTGTACCAATGTCGGGGTTGCCGCATGGATTCTACGCCGACATTTTAATGAAACCGGCAATCTCGCGCAGGCAATATCGCATTACCATTCGCGTACACCGCGTTACGGCTCTAAATATAAAAAGAAAGTCGTGCAGGCAATGCAGCAAAAAGGCCTGATCAGGAATAAGCGGTAACATTGGAGTTTTTCAGGAATCCTTCTCGCTAATCTCGCGTAGCTCGATAAGCTGCGTCAAAGACGTTTTTTTGCGAAAGCACGACCTGATGCAGTTTTCAGGTGTTTCTCGAATTGATAAGCTTGCTGAATATCTGAAAAAGCCAAGTATGTTTTTATTATCCATGGAGCATACTTGGATGTATGCGCTACGGCTCCCGCATTGTGTTTTTTAAGGCGTTTTACAGGGTCATCCGTAATTCCCGTATAGTACCGATCAGGACAGTTTATGCTTTTAATTATATAGACGTATTTCATGGGAGATTTTCTTTGCTGGCTTGCCGAGCCGTAGCAGAATATGCCCGCCTCCGCTTCTAACGAAGCTATGGCGCGGCAGCCTTCTCGCTAATCTCGCGTAGCTCGATAAGCTGCGAAGGCTGGTGGAGCCGATCGGGATCGAACCGACGACCTTCGCAATGCCATTGCGACGCTCTCCCAACTGAGCTACGGCCCCGTACCTTTCAAAGGTGAACATAGAAAACCATCAGGCGTGAAAGATTTCAAGCGAAAACTGATCTATTTCCCGTTATCAGTTTTTTCCAGTACTGCCCACAAGGTTTTGTAATATAGGTCTTCTGCTTTTACCGGCATGAACAAGGCGGCTGCTTTGAGGCCAGCGCGCTTTGCAGCGCTCGCATAGCTTGGAGCAGGCCCTTGACCTTCGCTGTCCATCTGAATGATTTTCATTCCGTTATGTTCGGCGCGTCCTTCAATAAAGGCTCTCGCATCAGAGTTTGAGAAAAACCACTTGTGCCGATCTTCGGGGCGATCAACAGGCAGGCCATAATATTTAAAGTTAATCGCTTTTTCAGAAGCTTTCCCAAACAGCATGCCAAAGAAGTCACGGTAAGAGTTCGGCAAACTGATAATCACGTATTTTCTGCTGACTCGGCAAAGTTCGTCAAATACCGCATGGATGTTATCGAGATGTTCGAGAACATCAAGGCAGAGAACGCAATCGAAATGACTGTCCTCAAAAGGTATCAGTTCTCTCTCAAGATTGACCTCGATATCAGGATTGCCGCCAATCCCTATGCCAGTGTAACTGGCGTTATCGCCAAGCAGATTTTTCAAATGACATTCATCGGCGCCAACATCCAGAATGTTGCCAGTAAGAATGTTTGCAAATTTATCGTAGACGTATTCGGATTTGCTCTTACGGTCGCTATAGGTCTTGCTGGTTTGAAAACGCATTTTATTTAATCCCGGTAAGCGATAATCCAGACATGCGAGCTAAGCCCGTTATCGGCCAGAAACATCTGGAATGCCGCCAGCGTTTCTTCGCCTCTGGAAAGTAAAAGTTTTTCAAAGCGGCTTAATGCCGGGTCGAGGCCGCGCTCAATCGATCTACGGACAATTTCGACATCCAGACGGCCAGGAGTAAGGATCTGCACTTTTTCGAAACCAGCTTGCCTGAACACTTTTTCCATGCCGTCACGTGAGAGAAAATTCAAGTGATAGGGCGGCATGATGCTGCGGGAATCTTGCCAAAGAACCTGAATGTCAAACCCGTCTGCGCCAAGGCAGGAAACTACGCTAACACCGCCGGGATTGGTCGCATCAAATAATGCTCTGGCGAAACGGAGAGGATTTTGAACATGCTCCAGAACTTCAAAGCATGTTACCAGATCGCCTTGCGCTCCATCCTTGCCGGCAACGTCTTCTATGAAAGCCTCATATACTCTCATGCCCTGATCGCGGCATTTTTGAGCAGGTTCTTCGCCCGGCTCCACGGCGATCAGTTCAGCTTTGGGATGGCGGTTTTTCCATTCAGCCAGAAAAGCGCCATTGGCCGCGCCGACATCAAGAACGCTCGCTGGTTCTTTTCCAACGATATCCTTCATTATATTTTCAGCGCGAGCGAGTGCGGGAAGTGTAATCGACTGTACGCGTTTCTCTCCGGTTTTCTTGAGTATCACCTCGCTCCAGAAGCTCTGCGAATCTGCTTCAGCATAATAGCGCAGCAAGGCTTCAGGCGTCGGGCGGGGCGATGCGTAAATCGTGCCGCAATCCTTGCAATGAACATAGCGAAAGCCGAACTTCTCAAAACCGCCAGCGTCAATTTCGCAGCTGCATGCCGGGCAGGGAATTTCGGTTAACTCTTCTGCCGCAAAGAAGTTTTGTGCATCTTCCATGCTTAGTCGCATGAATTCTGAGAAAAGATCTTCCGGACGAATTTCTTCTTCCTTGATTGAAGCGGTAGCTGTATCTGTCACGTTTGCCCCTTTAAGTGCCGGATTTTATAGACTGGTTTTCTGTCTGTTCATAAACATCGGCTATACAGTCGAGAATTCCCTGTCCAAGTTCGATATGATCGCTGCTGGAAAGTTTATGAGCCAGTTTGGGATTGTAATTGTATGGTGTCATTACGTAATGAGCTGCCAGTATTTTCTCGCCAAATTTTACCGGTGGTCGATCCGGCATCATTTCAGAAATCATCCTCATCAGATCGGCAATCTTGATGCGTGACTGACCGGTCAGCATCAGGCGGCGATTAACAAACTCGTCGCTTAAAATATCAACGGCAAGGCGGGCGGCGTCACCGGCATGAATATATTCGCGCATGGCGTCAGGGTCGCCGTTATAAACGATTTCCCCATCATTCATTGCCGAGTTGATCAGGCGGTAAATTCCGTTTGTAGCACCGGCCCGGCGTCCGTATAGTGAGCCATAACGTAAAATTGTATATGGCATACCGAAAATCCGTTCGTATTCTTCTACAAAGTTTTCGCAGGCCT
>CAZJRT010000150.1:0-5354 GCA_964548445.1 uncultured Pseudobdellovibrionaceae bacterium | reverse complement strand
TTAACTAAAATAACTGCATTTTTTTGCTATTTTCTATAAAAAATCTCTTGAACGACCACAATTGTTATGTTAAACCTGTTTCCATAATAGACAGCAACTTCAAACGTGTGGGGCAAGAAAATGATGCTGATTCCGATATTTTTAATAGTTTTGGCTTTCAACGGCGGGCTATATATGGGCACGATCCTTTTCTCTGCTTATAAAACTACAAAAAGCCAGCTGATAATGAGCGAACCAGGTCTTAATCATTCCTGTTAAAAAAAAAACGAAGTTTTGTGTGTGGGGAAAAACAGGAGAAAAAGCCGTCCGATATTTCGGACGGCTTTTTAATTAAGTCCAGAAGCTCTGTAAGCCGGGTTCTGTCGAGAGCAGCCATTCATCTGGGATCGCCGTTACCGGCAACCTCAAGCGGCCTACCCGGACTACATCGGGACGGAAATAACCCCATGCGCGTTCCCTATTCGGCCTTGCTTCCGGCGGGGTTTACCGTCCCATTCCTGTTCCCAGAAACGCGGTGCGCTCTTACCGCACCCTTTCACCCTTCCCTCCTACAAGGAGGCGGTTTGCTTTCTGCTGCACTTTCCGTCAGGTCACCCTGCCCGGGATTTCCCCGGCGCCGTATTTCCGTGAAGCCCGGACTTTCCTCCTGATCGCAAAAACAATCAAGCAGCTGCTCGAACTTCTGAAGTAACAAGATGTGCTCCTTTTATGAATAAATGCAAGCTTTTATGACGCTAAATTTTTTAGACCTGCAAGCCGGTTACTGGTCAGCATCAGGCCTTCCTTTGACTCCATTGATAGAGCTTCCGGCACAAAATGCTGTTGAAATGCATACAATAAATCATCGAACGAAGCGTCAGGATCATAGCCCATATCTAACAGGGCCTGATGAACATCAAGAACCAGATCTCCCGTATCCTCAGGCCAGACGCCTACGCCTTCACCAGATAGGCGCCGCCAGTCAAAAAACTCGCCGGGGTCCAGCTTCCTGCCCGGTGCTATATCAGAGTGACCCAGAACATTAACTGGCACTATGTTATAGCGTTCGATTATCTCCCGGCATAACTGGATAAGCGCGGTAACTTGCGCTTCATGAAAAGGCTCGTACCCATTCTCATGGCCAGGATTAACGAGCTCTATTCCAACAGAGCGAGAATTAATGTCTCTTTCGCCCCTCCAGCAAGCTTTCCCCGCATGCCAGGCCCGCATGGATTCATCTACAAACTGAATAATCGAACCATCCCGGTCTATCATGTAGTGGGGACTGATTTTACCTGCCTGCTTATCTTCAACTTCGTTCAGATAATAACCGGCAGCCTCTTCTGCGGTTAATGTTCCGGTATAATGAATAATAATCATATCAGGACAGTCCCTGCCGCGCCTTGGCTCAAAGTTGGGCGAAGGTCGCCAGATCTTTTCTCTCATCCCCTGCTCTCCTTCACCATTAACAACAGAACCATCCCCGAGAGCCAGAATAACAAAATCGTGGACATACCGGCTATCTGGGAATCAAAAGCCTGCGTCGCCGCACCATATGCCAGCGGCCCCAGAAAAGCGATAGACTTTCCAGTAAAAGCGTAAAGCCCGTATGTCTGAGCCACCATAGCAACAGGCGCCAGACGCCCGGCGAGCGCCCGACTGGCAGACTGCGCCGGCCCGACAAACAAACCCAGCAACACGGCAAGCGCCATAAATACGTGTTTATCTCTAAATAACAGCACCAAAGCGCCACAGACTATCAGCCCGATCAGCGAGGCTAAAACCGTGATTTTGGAACCGGCCATATCATCCAGAAAGGAAAACGCCAAAGCCCCTAAACCAGCCGAGACGTTCATGGCGATGGCAAATATCAGGATTTCCTGAAAATCCATTCCGTAGACCCCGGCTGCAAACAATCCTCCTACGACGAACAAGGTATTAAGACCATCCCTATACAGAGCACTTGCCGCAAGAAACATCGCTACATTGCGATATTTCGAAATTGAAAGAACGGTTTGTTTCAGGCTGGATATCCCAAGCTTCACGCTTTCAAAAATTGTACGGCCACTTCCGGGGGCATCTTCGGTCCATAGGAAAAACGGCAAACTAAAAACTGCCATCCATACAGCTACCAGCAAAGCACTAAGCCGAACGTTCAAAGCCTGATCTTTGCTGACGGACAGGAGAGGTTCCATATCTCCTATGCCTAACAGCAGGACAAGCGTAGCAGCAAGACAGGCTAGACCGCCAAAATATCCTATTCCCCAGGCCCAGCCCGACAGTCGCCCGATCATACCTGGCGGCGCAAGCGTCGGCAGCATTGAATTGTAAAAAATAATTGCCAGCTCAAAGGCTGTGTTAGCCAGAACAACCAGCGTCAAAACTGTAAAGATCCAGCCCACACCTCCTCCGGGTGGTGCCAGCACTAACAGCGACGTACAAATGATTGTAATAATAGTCAACAGCGCTACCCACCTCTTGCGTGCGCCGTAAAAATCAGCAACAGAACCCATGATCGGCCCCAAAATAGCCACTGCAAACCCGGAAGCAGAAACTGCGTAACTCCAGTATGCGCTCCCCAGCGTTTCGTCCTGCATGATGCCACGTGCGAAGAATACACTATAAACAAATGTAATTATTACCGTATTGAACGCTGAGTTCGCCCAGTCATACAGGCACCATGATGCGAGAGAAATTCGAATTTTTTTATATTTTTGCACAGCCATTTACCGATTTATGTAAAAAAGACTAGACAGGCTTTACTATTTTTAGTACGAATCCACTTTACTCGTACAGATTAAGATTTTGTTAACTTTTTCCCCGCTTGAGGGCTAAGGAGTATTTAATGAACAAGGTTATCGCAACAGCAGCTCTGCTCTGTTTAATGATCATCCCGGCTGCACACGCCAGCGAAGCAAAGATCACGGAGTTAATCTCCGAAAAAAATCTGGAAATGAAGCAGGCACTCAATCAGGAAAAAAGAACCCTTGCTGCGATCAAATACCTTCACAAGCATATCAGCGACGATGCCCGTTTTCGTATGACAGTTAACAACCCGGTTCTGCCGATTGATCCGTCCCAGACGTTCGAAATGAATAAAGAGACATATATAAATACATATATACAGGGCACCAATCTCATTGACGCTTATGAATTTGACATCGATACCGTCAAGGTCAGCATCAACAAAGGAACCAATGAAGCCGTAACCGAGGATATTCTGGTCGAGCGCGGCATCATGTTAAACCCTTATAACCTGACCGCCCCCGGCAAACATTTCGTAAGCCGCACTCGCTGCACCACCCATCAGGAGGTGGTGGAAGACGCACTGGTTTCCAAAGGCGGAGCCTGTCACACAGAAGTCTCGTTTGAGGAAGAGGTTTAAACAAACATTTACTGTTCAACAAAATGCGCCCCTTAACGGGGCGTTTTTTACATGCGTTGCAATATTGCAACACAGATTCCAGAAAAACGAATTGTCAGGCTCTTAAATTAAAAAACCACCTTACTTGTTTACCATATGTAAAGCTTCTTCGGGCGTAATGGTTTCTATTGTTTGCAACTTTAAGAAAGGAAAGCCGATGAGGGTTTTTTTTGCTGTGTTCGCGCTTTGCCTGCTGATGATTCAACCGGCTCAAGCTACAGAAAGCCGGATTATGGTGCACGAGATTCATTCGTACATCGCGCAGGCCAACTCCGCGTTCAATAATCCAAACATCGCCGTTGGACGCGATTTCCTGACCAGGAACGTCGCTGAAGGTGCTTTATTTGAAACTAACGTAAAAATGTTCCAGTCAAGCCATCCATCTGTCCATGACATATGGTGGAACCAGACCTATGGACCTTATCATTACCGTTATCCATATGCTCATTATCCATATCACACGACCTCGAGTTATCAGGAAATGGGCAAATGGGATATGATCAGCAACTTCGAAAACAAAAAACGTCTGATTGTTGGATACCGTCCTGAATACGTCATTACCGGTATAAAGATGAGACCTAACGCATCTCAGGCCGTTATCGATATTGACCTGAAAGAATACAGCACACGCTATGCTCCCTATTCTTCATATATGACAGCTAACGTCCTGCATGCCAACTCCAAGTGCAAGGCTTATCTGGCCAAGCATAATGGACGGGTAATCATGACACGTATGGACTGCAATACCCATACGAATATGCCATTTTAATTAACAGAACAGACTTTAACCCCCTAAGGCGCGCTCTTTTTTGAAAGAGCGCGCCTTGCTTTTTCGTACAACAATCGTACTATTTTTCTATATGAGATATTTAATAATTATAGCGCTGTTATTGATGGCGGCCTCTTTTCTGGCTGCAGGAAAAAGCGCACCTGCTTATAAAGGGCCTGACATCATGGAAAACAAACCGGAAAGCGGTTTTGAACTTGCAACACTGGCAGGTGGATGCTTCTGGTGTCTGGAACATCAGTATCGCGCTCTGGACGGTGTATTATACACTGAACCAGGATACAGCGGCGGACAAACTGAAAACCCTACATATGAACAGGTAACCAGCGGCAAAACCGGACATGCCGAAGTTGTCCAGATATGGTATATACCAGACAAGATCAGCTATCGTGAAATGGTAGACTTCTTTTTACGGGAAGCTCACGACCCGACACAGCTTAATCGCCAGGGGCCTGACAAGGGCACGCAGTATCGCTCGGCCCTATTCTACCGGAATGACAAAGAAAAGGAGATAGCAGAAGAAGTTATCAGCGATTTGAATCAGAGCAAATACGGCAGTGAGATCGTCACCAGACTTGAAACTTTCGAGAAATTCTGGCCAGCTGAAGAATATCACCGTCAATATTACGAGAAGTACGAAGAAACAACCGGAAAGCCTCATATCCGCGTTCTTCTGAAAAAGAAAAAAGGAGAACTATAAAAGTCTGAATTGACTGTCCTTCTCTTTGTTTGATAAAGCTTTGATCGTAATTCCTGCTTTCTTGATACGGCGAGTAAAATGACCAGACTTGAATATACCGATGAAGTGGCAAAGGCCACAGCCCCTGTCTATGAGAAACTTTCCAGATACTATCAGGAAAGCCACTGGCGGACTCTTGCCCCGTACATATATGAGATTAACCGCCTCAAGGAAGAAAAGAACGCTATAGTTCTGGCGCATAACTACATGACGCCAGACATCTTCCATGGCGTTGCTGATATAGTTGGGGATTCACTTGGTCTCGCCCGCAAAGCCTCACAGACAGATGCCGATATTATCTGCCAGGCGACCGTGCTTTTTATGGCCGAAACCTCGAAAATATTGTGCCCTGATAAAATCGTTCTCCAGCCGGATATGGAAGCGGGGTGCACACTCGCCGATTCAATCACTGCTGCAGATATAAG
>CAZJRT010000149.1:0-5354 GCA_964548445.1 uncultured Pseudobdellovibrionaceae bacterium | reverse complement strand
GGCTGGATGTGGAAGTGTGGTAACACATGAAGCTAACCAGTACTAATTGCTCGATCGGCTTGAATTCACTCCATGTTGTGGGCTTGCCCGCAGCAAGGAAAAACGACGCGCAGAGACAAGTTTTCTGCCAGTCAATTGATACTTCTGGTAAGACATCTGGGATTTCTTGCAAAACGGTTTTGGATGACCTGGTGGTTATGGCGAAGGTGAAACACCCCATCCCATCCCGAACTGGGCCGTGAAACCCTTCAGCGACGATGGTACTTCGTCTTAAGGCGCGGGAGAGTAGTACGCTGCCAGGTCTTCCAAGCCCGTTTTGCAACATTACCTGTCACGAGATTGACTTTAAAAACGCCGCCCGCTTGGGCGGTTTTTCTTTGCGTGCAAACTCCCTCTCTCCAGAGGGGCAGGGTGAGGGGGATAATCGTTTTACCCCGGACAAGGGGGCAGAATCCAGCTGCTGATCCGGGGCCTTTGCCTCGCCGAAGTGGCTTCGGCCACGCAGGCGAATCCAGCACGATACCTGTCACATAGCCGACACTGTATATAATATCCTGCCGCGATGTGGCAAAGAAGCGAAGTTTTTCTCCAAGCTGTCATCCCGGCGAAAGCCGGGATCCATACGGAGCTAAAGGTTAGTCACTATAGACCCCGGTTTGCACCGGGGTGACGGTTTTTTGAATATGTCATGCCCGTTTCTTATTGTCTGAGAATGCACTTCGTTTTATTAAATGAGTTATTCTGTAATCATGATTGTAATAAGAAAATGAAAAAGTTATTGCCCTTCTTCCTTGTGGTTTCTCTTCTGTGTAATTTGATTGGCGGGATAACCTTCTATTACTTCGCGTCTTTTAAATGGAAAGTACCGGTCAGGTACGGGATGTTAAAGGAAGACACACCGATTGGTGTTTGGAACAAGAGGGGCGCCCAGCCAATTGTAGTATTGCCTAAGGGATTAACGGTCAAAGACGTAAGCGATTACAATCAAATGGGACAATTCGAACCAAGACGCTTCTCTATAACAATTACCACTGACCATGAACTGGTAGATTATTCGGCTGATCCGGCGAACCCGCATAACGACTTCTATACAGCGGACGGCTGGAAATGAACTATGTCCTTTTAAGGTAAAACCGGTTAAACCGCGGTAAAACCGGTAAAACCGGGACACCATATATTTATCTTTTCTAGACTGCCTAGCATTTTTTGCGGGTTTATTTCCGGATGCCCGCACGGGCCGGGCGGGCATATCCTGACTGCTGATCATCCCAGAGACCCCAAGTTAAGAGAAAGTGGTCTTGAGTTCGGTCGTCCGATACACATTGGCCGCAATGTATAGATCGGGGGAGGGGCAATGATTCTGCCGGGAATTAGTATAGGGGACAACGCTGTTATTGGTGCTGGCAGTATTGTCACCAGAGATATTCCCGAAGGTGTAACGGTCTTTGGCAATCTTGCCCGAATAAAAGGATAGAATTATGCAGGCGATTATTGCTTAACGTATGGAGTTGCTTGCTAGATGCAAAACGTTCCTGGCATCGTGCTTTGCCATCTTCTGGTATTCGTCGACTTCTGCGGCAATATTATAGAGGCTAATTTCATTGCCGCTGTTTTTGTGGATTGTCTTTAGAAAGTCTCTTTCGTTTTTTAGAGTCATATAATGAAAAACCGTCGCATCCAGCCCATTGATAAAAATGGTGTTTGCAAAGTTGTTATATGCCTGTTTCGGCACGTGTTCATTCAGGTCATCCCTTATGAACACAGGCAGCACGATGACGCCAGCCTTCTGAAATTGCGTAGCCAGGCTGTGGTCATAGCTATCTTGCTCTTGCGGACTTCCAAACAGGTGAAAATACCCTGTCTTCTGAATAACGAGTTTTGTTTTGGTGTTTTCGGCGTATGCTAATGCACGTTCCACCATTATGCGGTTACGGATAGCAATTATCTCCTTGCTGCCGAGATACAGGTCGTCTTGCGCGTGAAGATTAAAAGCACTGGCAAGAGATGCATTTCTTTCTTCTTCAAGATCAAGTCTGCAATTGTCGGTGCGGGCAGCATCATTAAAGCATGTTGGGATAGCATTAAAGTAACAGAATGCCTGTAGATTTCTGGTGGTTTGCGCGGCGTCAGGAGAAGGACGATACGCCATAGAAGCTGCCCATGCCGCATGGCAATCGGGGTCGAAGTTATGGACCTTGTATTTCAGGCTATCTGGTATTTCCATGCCCATTTTTTGGGTGGCGACTTTCTCCAGCAGATTGAAGGGTTGTTCGACGGCGTACGCAAATTTTGAGCCGCGATTCAGCAAGCGCTGCATAACAAGACGTTGTAACTCGCCATGGGTCGGCCTGCGGTGGTTTTCGCCCATCAGTACAACGACTTTCCGGTCGTTGCTCGCTGATTTGATTGTTTCTTCAATTCGGCGGATGATCGCATCGGCAGCCGGACGAAGATCCATTGGATTGTTGGTACAATCCACATGATTGATATGGTCAGCGGGAAGCTTGTTTTCATGCATGGTTGCACCTTATTTGTTTCCATAAACAAGGTCAACAGGTTTTCTGGTAATTACTGAAATCTACTCAAAAAGATCAAATACAGGACGGCTCAAGATGACAATATACTTCAGATCCTGGGCGGGTATGACATACTCAAGAAACAAATCACCCAGTGAAAACCGGGGTCTATTAGTGACTAATCTTTAGCGCCGTATGGATCCCGGCTTCCGCCGAAAAGCGACTGCAATGAATTTTAGTCTACTCGGACTACAGCTCAGGTTCTTCCGCGATCTGCGCTGATTTTTCCTTGGCGTATTTCTTTTGCTTTTCGTGCCGCTCTTTTTCTTTAAGTTCCTTGATGGTTTTTATCAGTGAATTTACGTGTGGCAATAAACCCTTCTCATATAGCCGTTGTTTATCCAGCGGCAGGTTTGCAGTCATCCCCCTGACGATCTTGTAGGCATCTTCGTCAATTTCACCCTTTTTACGCGCCTTGAGAATTGCTTCTTCATCCTGCGCGCTTAACTTGTTCATCGCATGATCAAGTATGTTTTTAATAGTCTTGTCGGCTTTGCGGAGTTTTTTTTCGAAGTCCTGGCGGGTGATGGTGACAACGGTAGTATCGGTTAAAGCTTCAAAGCTCATATTTATGGGCTGATCCAGCATCAGGCATACTTCCCCGATAATTGTGCCTGGACCGTAATGAGCGACTTCTAGCTTTTGAACTTCTTTTTCTTCGTCTTCTTTCTGTCCGGTATCATCATTCTCAGAATCAGGATTCCCTTCTTCTTCATCAATATCAGTAATGAAGGCCCGAACAGCCCCTTTCTGGATAACATAGGCGCGGTTATTCTCTCTACCGGCTTTGATAAAGACCTGGCCCTTATGAAAAACTTTTCGTTCGAGGATTTCGGATCCTTTAGCCATACATGTAATCCTTAAGCACTAATATCAGCAGATATAAACTGATGTTGTATCAGATCGATTTTATGAACCCCTCAATTAGCAAAGATAGCTTAAAGGCCTATATTTTCTTATAGTTAAACCTAAAATTACTGCAAATATATGTTTATAGGAACTAATAGTGTTTGCAATGCACGAAATCGGAACATGGATACAGGTGAATGACAAGATGCAGTCTGGTTACAGTTACCGGATCGACGCGCCTGTGGGCGAAGACTTCGCCCCCTCCTTCACGCCCCGATTTTCTCCAAAGGAAATGTTAGAGCTCGGCGTATTTGAGGGCAAATATATGAACGATTGCCGAGATGAATTTCAAGCCGAATGGTTCAAGAATGCAAATCTATCCGATAAAGCTGATCCTTCGCTGAACTATTTCGGCATCAAGAGCCGGCAGTCGTTGCAAACCTGGCGCAAGAAGGGGTGGATTATAGATTTCGATCCGCGAGGCTGGTTTCAGTGGTATTGCCGCTATTACATGGGGCGGCGGCTCGAGTGGATGGATGAATGGCAGATCAAGCGCTGGAGAGCCTTTGCCCGTCATGCCGGGCAGATCCGGGCCAATTGCAAGCCCGGTGATCTGTCCTGTCGCCCGCGACAGCGGCAGGCTTTGCTGCAATGGTCTTATGACCCTTTTATTTAAAAATGCTTCGTTAATCCGGTTTATAACTGTTGGCAAGTGGAGGTGTGCGCTTAGTTACTCTATTGACAGGATAAATTCTGCATACGTATATTTCCTCTATCCACAAATCAGGTAATGAAAATGGGCATTCTTAAGAAAATATGGGACGCTACATTAGGTAATAGCAGAGAGAGATTATATAGCCGCAGATTTGTCGGTCAGAATTATTTCAAATCTAACAGAACCTATTATCAAAAGGTCGAAGACGGGCAGGGGCGGGATCTTTACAAGAAAGAAAATTATTTAGTTCCTTACAAGACCTATGTCTGGTTTGCTGCAAAAGCGACACGCGAGAATGACGGCCAATATACAATTACCGGCTATCGCAGGAACAAGCTGGATTCCGGATATCCTTACGATCTGGATCAATCACTTCACTCCTATCCAATTACCATGGAAGACGGGCAAGGGATATTTACCAGACAGGAAGTTGCTGAAGTGATGAAAAAAATCGAGCAGAAAATGTTTGATGAAGGCTGGTTTCTTGCATCGAAAGGTCAGCCTAATGCAGAGAAGCTGGCGACGACCCTGCCTTCTAATGAGCTTTAATTATAGTCTATTCGGGGCAATTGCCTGAAAGGCTGACTCAGGTAAACAGCTTGTTTGTAATGTATATAGTTATGAGGAAAGCTGGCGGGTCTCAGACCGGCTTTTGCCTTTTGTTCTTCGTAGGATTGTAAAATACTAATGCCTTCTTCGCGTTTGACGGCAATATCCTCTATCGGATCACTCATGTAATTATGCTCCTTGCTTGCATTACAGGCAGCAACAGAGTCGCCGTTTGCTATTTGGGGAGAAACATAAGCCTTGTCCCATACCATTGTCGTGTCGCGTTCCGGGTTTTCCGGGGGAAGGATAAAACACAGGCTTAAAAAATATTGATCGTTAGAGTGTTTTTCCAGAGCCAGGAATTCCAGGCCATGCAGCTTGATTTGATCTGGAATGGATGACGCCGGAGGGCTCTGGTCGGGAGATCCGATTCGAATGATATCTTTTGATGAGTAATGAACCGGAGGAAAGACGACGGTTTTGAATAGCTCGGTCTGCATGATTTTAAAATCATCAATCTCCAGGCCCTTGAAAACGTGTTTTGCTTTTTCCCGGAAAGACAAGTGGGACGCGCTTCTGGAATTGAAGATCCGTGCAAGTCTTTCCTGCCATCTCATATTTTGCTCCTGATGCTGTCACGCGTTTAAGCCATGTAAATATAGTGC
>CAZJRT010000148.1:0-5370 GCA_964548445.1 uncultured Pseudobdellovibrionaceae bacterium | reverse complement strand
TCTTATGCCTTTTACGGAGACAGGTTTGCGCAATTGACCGCGCCATGAAGAAGGTTTTTTGGCCAGAGCCAGGCGGTAAATTTTAGAAGAACCGGGATATTCCGCATAAAGGTCGAGCCAGTTTGCCAGCTCTTCAAAGGTTGTGATGTATTCTGTCGGATGCATATAGCGCTGGAAAAGCACATGACCACGAAGGCGAAAATCCTTCAGGGAAGCCATCAGCTCATCGGCTTTTTCAAATTCCCCTTTTGACTGAAGCGCAAATATTTCACGGTATATTTCCGCATCGCGCTCCAACATTTCTTCGCCGGGGCCGGGCATCGGCTTGACAGATGGCGGAGGAGGCTCCTTGCGTTCAAATGATTCGTAAACAAATACGAGCTCTTCAACATCGGGCTTTTTCGGCGGAGTGACTACATCTGTTGCATCAACAGAAGCTGCATCATGGCCGGGAATCGTCAGTTCCTCATCGGTTATGGCGCCGGAACCATCTTCCGGATTCATACCAATAAGCGAGCGAAAACTGTCGAAAGACAAAAGGCGCGAGGCAAAGTCCTCGTCCTGACCGGGAAGGTCAGCGAGACTGGCATCGATAACAACACTCTCTTCGAGATTATCGCCAGCTTCCTGAGAAACCTGTATAGGTTGTTGCGCTTTTCTTGGAGGCAATGGAACGGACGCAGCAAAGCTTTCCGTTACCAGCACTCCTGCAACAACAAAAAGGATCAACGCTTGCGCCGAAACCTTTTTTGCCAATTCTTTTCTGTACATATTGCGTTTTCCATACACTAAACTTCAGCTAGTGTCCAGAAAGTTTGCCGCTTAAGGATCAGGAATCAGCTGTTAAATTGAGATCTATGCGCTTCCGTTGCAGCATTAGCAAGTCAGCCCATGCAGCACGTTTCTGGGCAGGAGAGCGAAGCAGGTAAGAGGGATGGAAGGTTGCTATCGCAGGCACAGTGCCTCCGCCCACATCGTAGTTATGCCAGACCTTGCGCAATCTCGAGATTCCCTCGTTTCTGCGTAAAAGGGCTTTGGCTGACACTCCACCTACAAGAACCAGCACTTTGGGATCTATCAGTTCTATATGACGCTCGATAAAGGGAAGGCAGGCTTCGATCTCTCCGGGCGCCGGTGTACGATTGCCGGGCGGCCGCCAGTTGAGAATATTGGTAATATAAAAAGCATGCCCAGGTTCATCACAGGAACGCGACAGGCCAATAGCCTCAAACATCCTGTCCAGCAGCTGACCACTGACCCCGACAAAAGGTTCACCTAGTCGGTCTTCGTCAGCACCGGGGGCTTCGCCCACCAGCATTACTCTGGATTGCGGATGGCCAGCTCCAAACACCAGATTCGTTGCGGTCTTTTTGATAGCCAGCCCCTCAAATGCAGCTATAGCCTCTCTTAGCTCTTCGAGATTGCCCGCCTCTTTTGCCAGTTTTGCCGATTCAGCGCTGGCTTCACTTGCTCCTAAAGCTGAAGCCGCCGACGCAGATGCAACAGCTGCAGGAGCCTCTGGCGTCACGGAAACAGGCATAGTCACTATCGGTTCTTCAAGTGTAACAGACAGATGATCCACCGGCTGCTCAGCCAGCACTTCATCAGCGCCCGCGCTCACATGCCACTCAAGGGCGGCGAGCAAAGCTTCCGCTTCGATGTTATTCTTATCAAAAATTGTTTGCGACATTCTGTTTAAAAGGAATATAGCGTACTATAATAATCTGCAAGTACGACCACTCCGAAAGTCCTTTTGAATGTTTAGCAAATCCCGGGCAGAACGTGAACGTCTCGATTTCGACGTAGTAATAGTGGGAGCCGGTCCGGCAGGGCTGGCATGTGCCATTCGGCTAAAACAACTAAGCCCAAATATCTCCGTTTGCATACTGGAAAAAGGAGCAGAAGTTGGCTCTCACCTTATCTCTGGCGCCATACTGGAGCCAAAAGCCCTGGATGAGCTGATTCCCTCCTGGCGCGTTAAAGGTGCTCCGGTAAAAGTTAATGTGGCCAAAGACCGGTTTTTATTCCTGCTGCAAAAACTTGCTATTCCTTTGTTCCTGCTGCCCCCCCAGATGCTCAACCGGGGTAATTATATAATTTCGCTTGGCGCATTGGCTCGCTGGATGGCCGAGCGAGCTGAAGAACTGGGCGTCGAAATACTTCCGGGCTTTTCTGGCGAAGAAATACTTTTCGATGAAAATGACCGTGTCAAAGGCGTAGCCACAGGATCAGTCGACGGGCAGCCCGGTGTTGAAATTCATGCAAGGCAAACCATTTTTGCAGAAGGCTGCTATGGTTTTTTAAGCCGACAGGTCATTGATAAATATGGCCTTGAACGTAACAGCACCCCTCAGACCTACGGGCTCGGCATCAAGGAAGTCTGGCAAGTATCCCCTGAAAAACATCGTTTGGGCATGTCAACTCACACTCTGGGCTGGCCGCTTGGCCTTGATACTTATGGCGGCGGCTTTATTTATCACCTCGATCATAACCGGGTGGCGATAGGCTTTATTACCGGCCTTGATTATTCAAACCCTTACTTGTCCCCTTATGGCGAAATGCAGCGGATGAAAAAACATCCTTACATACGCTCCCTGCTTACGGGCGGCAAAAGAATTGGCTTTGGTGCCAGAACCATTGTTGAAGGAGGCATGCAGGCGATTCCGGAACTCACCTTTCCGGGCGGTATGTTGATCGGCGACAGCGCGGGATTTTTAAACATCCTGAAGATCAAGGGCATCCATACTGCAATGAAATCAGGAATGATTGCAGCCGAGGCTTTAAGCGAATTTTTAGTAAATACAGTGCATGCTGGAGAGTGCCTGTTATATCCGGAGCTGATCAGGCGATCATGGCTTTGGAAGGAACTGAAGCAGGCGAGAAATATCAGGCCGGGATTTTATGCAGGAATGTTAGTCGGAATGGTCCATGCAGCGATAGAAGCCTTTACCGGAGGAATTGCTCCCTGGACGCTTAAAACCCGCGCCGACTACCCACTGCTCAAAAAGTTGCATCTCGCCCCTCTGATCGACTACGGTGCCCCTGATGGGGAAATTACCTTCGACAGATTATCTTCAGTTTACCTGTCTGGCACCGACCACACGGAAAGTCAGCCGGGTCATATAAAATTGAGAGATCCGAAGGTTCCTTTGGAAATAAATCTGCCTCTGTACGGAGAGCCGGCACAACGTTATTGCCCGGCGCGGGTATACGAAGTGGTTATGGATGGTGCAGGCAATCCGGAATTCCGGATCAACGCCCAGAACTGTGTGCATTGCATGGCCTGCGCTATCAAGGATCCATCTCAGAATATCGTCTGGATGGTTCCAACTGGTGGAGATGGGCCGAATTATAGTAATATGTAAGGAAGAGCATGCTTAGGAAATACATCATACTTTTCGCTTCAATAAGCACCCTTTGTGGCTGCGGTGATTCCTCAGCCAAAGCTGAAGGACGCGAAGACCCTGCATCTGAGCCCAATATTGAGGCAAAAGCCCTGTCTCATTCCCAAGCTTATCAACAGGCAGAGTTACCGATGATTACCAGCCAGTCCGGCTATTATCTTTGCGGACGTTTTGCCCAGCACCACCACGACTGGGAAAACGCCAGCCGATTTCTTGAGAAAGTACTCGAAGAGGATCAGGAAAACCTTGACCTTATGAAAAGGGCCATGGTTCTTTCAATGGGCTCTGGCAATGCGGAAGAAGCCATTCGTCTTGCTCATGAGCTTAACGTGGCAGGACATGAAAATTCGCTGGTCCAGCTGTTTTTAGCACTTGAATCTTTTAGCTCTGAAAATTATCCGGAAGCAGTTAAACATCTGAATGACATGCCCGAAGGAGGCATGGCCGACTTTATTAACCCGCTTTTAAAAGCCTGGGCTGCTGCAGCAAAAGGCCAGCTTGAAATAGAGGATTTTCCAGGTAATCCGGTGCACTCCTTCCATGCCGCTCTGATAGCAGGATATTTAGGCGAGCACGGTGCCATCCCCGGCATTATGGACAAAGCACTCAAGTCTTCAGGTATAAGTCTTGGTAATATGGAAGATATTGGTGACATCTACGCCAGAGCAGGCCGAACGGATGAGGCTATTGAAGCATATTCAACTGTATTGAAAGAAAACCCTGGCAATACCAGAATTGCTCGTAAAATTGATGAAGTAAAAAATGGGGATAGTACATCTGCTGCGGAATCTTCGCAGATCGAAACACCTAAAGACGGCGTTGCAAAAGCCCTTTACGATATGGCAAGAGTACTCTTTGGCGAGTTCAGCGATGACAGCGCCAGAGTTTTCTCGCAAATGGCTCTTTATCTTAATCCGGAGATGAATGAAGCCCGGATACTTATTGCCGTTATTGATACCCGAAATGATCGCTATACCGATGCTATCGCGCAGTATCAGGCTATTGGTGATGGCGACCGTTCCTGGTCGGACGCCCGTAAGAGAACCGCCGAACTGATGGCCAAGGTCGATCGCACCGAAGAAGCGGTAACGATCCTGCGCGAGCTCGTAAAAAGAAATGAAGATATAGACGCGCAAATTCAGATCGGTGATATCTACCGCCAGCAGGATAATTTTGATGATTCACTTGAAGCTTATAATCTCGCAGTAGATATGATTGGAGAAGATGCCAGAAACAACAGCAGTTACTGGCACCTGTTTTATGCACGCGGCATGACACTGGAACGCATTGGTCGCTGGAAGGAAGCCGAGCAGGATCTACTTGTAGCCCTCGCTCATCAGCCGGACCATCCCTATATCATGAACTATCTGGGATATGGCTGGACTGAAAATGGAATCAAATATGACGAAGCTCTTGAACTACTGCAAAAAGCTGCTGCGCTTCAACCCTCAGACGGGTATATCAGCGATTCTCTTGGGTGGATTTACTACCACATGAGCAAATACGAGCAGGCAATACCCCATCTGGAAAAATCTGTTGAACTCCTGCCCTACGATCCGGTTATCAATGACCATTTAGGCGATGCTTACTGGCAAGCAGGTCGTCATCTTGAAGCTGAGTTTCAGTGGCAGCGTGCCAAGAACTACTCGGAGGATGATGAACTGACTATCAGACTGCGCCAGAAATTGATTAGTGGTTTGAAAGAACCTGAACGAATCAGGGAAGCTAAAGGCGAGCTTAACGAAAACTAGAGAGAAAATTCGTCGCCAAGATATACTCTTCTGACATCTTCATGTGTCACGATATCGTCAGGAGTTCCCTCCATCAGGACGTGCCCGTCATGTAGAATATAAGCACGATCCACAATCTCCAGGCAGTCACGTACATTATGATCGGTAATCAACACGCCACTGCCTTTATCCTTAAGGTGGGAAATCAACGTACGAATATCGTTAACTGCAATCGG
>CAZJRT010000147.1:0-5370 GCA_964548445.1 uncultured Pseudobdellovibrionaceae bacterium | reverse complement strand
CCGGGCGATACAGGCCTCAAAAATGCGCATTTTACGGTAAAATGGCAACTATTACACGCAAATTTGCTTGAAAGATCGAAGTAAAAAAGCTATATGAGAGATGATTTAACTGACCTATTTTGAAAGCGCCCATAGTGACCTAAATTGAGGCGCCCATTGACATATGTTAAGGGGCGCCCAAATTAGGTCAGTGATGGGCGCCTGAAAATAGGTCATCTTAAGAAAGGATTTGTTGCCATAGAGAGACCGGAATCTCGATAATACGGGATTTTAATGGAGGTCTTTATGGCGAACTATCTCAAGATGACCAAGATAAGTGCGATACAGACATTAAAAGAGCGTAACTGGTCCTGTCGGCGTATATCCAGGGAGCTTGGCATCCACCTGGACACGGTACGCAAGTATGTAAATCTATCGGCAGAGGATTCAAAAAAGGTCAGCGCGCCCACCGGCTCTGAAGACTCGAATGCATCTTGTGAACCAGCGGGCAAACCAGAACCGGCGGCCGATGCTCGTCATGTGGGCGTGGACGGCAAAACCACCGGCTCAACCAGCCAGTGTGAGCCTTATCGTAAGATCATTGAAGACAAGCTTAAAGAGGGGCTTAACCGCAAACGCATACATCAGGATCTACTGGATTACCATGGTTTTGAGGGAAGTTATTACAGCGTTCGCAGATTCGTCCAGAAGCTCGGCAAAAACAGCCCTGTTCCATTTCGCCGGATGGAATGTATGCCGGGCGAAGAAGCCCAGATAGATTTTGGCACAGGGGCCCCTGTAACAGATGACAGGGGCAAACGTCGAAGAACCCACGTCATCAGGGTGGTCCTGAGTTTTTCACGTAAAGCGTACAGTGAGGTAATTTATAATCAGACCACCGACAATTTCATTCGATGTCTGGAAAACGCCTTCTGGCATTTTGGAGGCGCTGCAAAGACCCTCGTAATAGACAATCTCAAGGCAGCGGTAAAGAAAGCAGACTGGTATGATCCGGATATACATCCGAAGATACAGTCTTTCTGTCGTCATTACGGTGCGGTGATAATGCCGTGTAAGCCATATTTTCCTCGTCACAAGGGTAAGGTTGAAAAGGGTGTAGATTACGTAAAAAATAATGCGTTAAAGGGACGCAGATTCAGTAGCTTATCACATCAGAACCAGTTTCTGCTTCACTGGGAGACACATATTGCCGACACCCGCATTCACGGTACCACCCGTAAACAGGTCGGCAAATTGTTCCGGGAACAAGAGAAGCAGCACTTACTGAAATTACCGGTTGCCAGATTCCCGTGTTTTACGGAAGCCAAACGGTCGGTTCACCGAGACGGCCATATCGAAGTTCAAAAGGCCTATTACTCAGTTCCGCCGGAATATACAGCCAGGCAGGTCTGGGCAAGGTGGGACGGTCATCTGGTAAGAATATTCAACAGCCGGATGGAACAGATAGCGGTTCATACACAGGTAGAAGCCGGTAAGTTTCAGACCCAGTCCCGGCACATTCATTCCCAGAAGAGAACAAAAGTGGAAAAAGGCACTGTAAGACTTCTGGAGCGTGTCTGCCTGATAGGAGCCAATGCCGACAGATGGGCTCAGGCCATGCTCGAACAGCGCGGTATACCTGGTGTACGGGTTCTTGTGGGACTGTTGAATCTTGCCAATCGCTATGATTGTTCCAGCATAGACACTGCCTGTGAAACAGCATTAAGCCATGGAGCATTTCGGCTGAGAACCATCCGGGATATTCTCAACAGATCAGCAGATAAACAGCAGCAGATGGATTTCATAGATGAACATCCGATTATCCGGGATATGTCCAATTACGGAGAATTTGTAAGAGATGTGCTTCGTTAAAAATTAACCCCACTCATTTTAAGGAGACAGATTGTGAACGAATCATTAGAGAAAACATTAAAGACATTGAGGCTATCCGGCATGCGCCAAACCATTGATGTAAGATTGCAGGAGGCTGCGGCCAACAGTCTTAATCATGCCGAGTTTTTAGAGCTGATCCTGCAGGATGAAATGCTGGTAAGAAAACAACGCCAGATCAAAAGAGGCATCAAGGCCGCGGGATTCAGAGATTTGAAAACGCTGGAGGATTTTGACTGGCAGTTCAACAACTCGATCAAAAAAAGCAAGATATTCGAACTGGCTACCTGCCAGTTCATAAAAGAAGGGACAGGAGTTTTATTTTTGGGCCCTCCTGGTGTCGGGAAAAGCCACTTATCTCAGGCTATCGGTTACCAGGCAATCAAAATGGGACTGTCTGTTCGGTACCGCTCTATTTTTGATGTTGCCAGGGATTTTTTGCACGAGGATGTATTTGGCAGCCATGACAAGATAATGAAGAAATATCTCAAGCCGGATCTACTGCTTATTGATGATATGGGTATTAAACATCTGCCGAAAAGATCGGGGGAGTATCTTCTTGAGATAATTATGAGACGATATGAAACCAGGTCCACGATAATGACATCGAACAGGCCGCTGGAAGACTGGGGTAAGCTCATAGGTGATATACCCTCTGCTACGGCTATTCTGGACAGATTCCTGCATCATGCTGAGATTATAAATATCACCGGGCGAAGTTACCGGCTCAAAGACAGAGTGTCAAACAATAAAGAGATGAATGAGGACAATAAAAATGCCAAAGATTGATTCGGACATGTACCGGCCTGTCCCGCCCGGCTTGCGGCGGTCAGGTTCCGACGAGTTTTTTAACCCGACCGTCGGTCCGGGCGATACAGGCCTCAAAAATGCGCATTTTACGGTAAAATGGCAACTATTACCCGGAAATTTGCTTGAAATGTGGAAGTGAAAAAGCTATATGAAAGATGATTTAACTGACCTATTTTGAAAGCGCCCATAGTGACCTAATTTGAGGCGCCCATTGACACTGTTTGACCGGAAAAGATACTTTTTGTCAGGCTTGCCCCAACCGCCCAAGCCTTTTTTACACTACCCAGGCTCAAACTTACCTCATCCCCCCAGTGCAAATACATCCAAAGTCGTTTCTATTAGAGGCTGTAGTACTGCCACTGGCCATTAAAATTCCAAACAACAACCCTCGCAGTTCAGTCCAACTAAGCATTTGTGTCGGCTTCGCGACACAAAAACTCTTAATTCTATTTGAGGCGCCCATTGACACACTCATCCGGGAAGTTGGCCGCCACCTCCACAAAACGCCGCCGTCCATGTGTCAGGCAGTTGCCCAGGATCGTCTTGAGCGACTCGGGTGCATTACGGCTCAGAGCATCGCACATCTGGATCGGACGCTGCCGGTCAGCGTGGCGCTGTTTCAGCAGCTCGGCCAGGTTCTCACCAGCATGGCTATGACCGGTAAAGAATAAGGCTATCCGATGATCGTCCACGACCGACACGATCCCGGAGGTGAATACGCCTTTGCGCTGGTCTTTGGACATCGCATCGTTGCGGCGACACAATTCCAGCACCTTCATGGTCGTATCATCATTGTGCAGCAGGCGGCCCTGGGCGGCCCGGCGAACCATTTGCTCAAACACCGGCTCAATCAGGTCAGCTGTCTGCTCAACGATATCCCACTGGGTTGCCGCCGGCAGAGGAATTCCCAGGCTGCCCTGGAGCCGTTCAAGGCGGTTGAAAGGGACTCCGCTACCGTATTTCATCAATGCGATCATACTGGCCGATTCAGCGTCATATTTATCCGATCCCACGCCGTCAGGCGGCGAGGCCGTAAAGAGTGTCCCACAAAGGTGGCATCGCAGTTTCTGCAACTCATACACATTAGCCCCCAGAGGCGCCTGACCCCGGATGCGGATAATCCGGCCGGGAGCCATCCCGTAGACGGTGCCTTTTTTGCACTCCGGGCACCTATCGCCCGGCTTGAGTGTAGAGTGCGGCACACGGACCGTTTCGGCACCGGTATAAGCGTTCGCCCCGTTACGGCCATGTCCTTTGGCTTTTGGGGATGGTTTGGACTCGCTGCCGGTCTTTTTATCATCCTCACCGGACTTGTTTTCCTTCTATGACTCGTCCAGAATCTTTTTCAAGACCTTACGGGTCGTTTCGGTCGTGGCCCCAAAGAGCATTTGCTTGAGTCGCTGGATTGAAACATGCTTTTTCTCCAGTTCCTGAGTCAGAAAAATCAGTGTTTCCATGGCGGCATGAAGCGTGTCGTATTCCTCAGGGTTCAGGGGAGCCGTTTTAGCACGCTCCAGAATCGCCTCCAGTTCGCTCCTTTCCAGCTCGACACATTCAGGCTCGCCCGGCTTGGATTGGCTGGGTTTCCGCTGGTGCGAGGTGCTGCCCATTTGCCTTCGAAATCGTCTGAGATTGCCCATTGTCCTTTATTCTCCATGAAAAGGAACAAATACTTTATCGGACAATAGCGGGTTCTGGCTTTAGTCATTTAAACAACTACCATCTAACCTCCGCCACGGCTGAACGCCTCGAGCGGCCGCCGGATTCCCTCCGCTTAGCAAAACACTCAACTGGTAAGATTCCAGGGCCCTGGTGGCCATGGAGCCGTTCCGGGGCCAGTGAGCAAAACGTCCTTTCGAAAGCCGTTTCTGGAAAAGCCAGAAGCCTTGACCGTCGTACGCTAACGCCTTGATGGCGGTCGCCCTGCGGTTGCGAAATACAAATAAAGTGCCTCTGAAAGGATCCTTACGCAACTGCTGACGGCAAACCCGGGCAAGGCCATCGATGCCTTTGCGAAAATCAGT
Organism: uncultured Pseudobdellovibrionaceae bacterium; assembly: GCA_964548445.1. GTDB lineage: Bacteria > Pseudomonadota > Alphaproteobacteria > Micavibrionales > Micavibrionaceae > RZZS01. The sequence goes on along the minus strand of CAZJRT010000147.1, from coordinate 667 downwards.
CGGTTCGACAGCCACCAGTATCCGCATATGAGGCGTCAGTTGGATCATCGTCTACCAGAATCACCATTGCAGAGACTTTGACTCAGGGCTGCCAGGTCCGGCAACTGAGGGCCTCTAAGATGAATGCGGATCGTAGTCCCGTCCGGTCGGCGGCACTCAAGGGCGCACTCTGCCGCCGCAGTCAATTCAGAAGGCAGCAGTTCGATAAATTTCGGACCGGGCATCGCTTCCGGCGTGGTGTCCGAAGCTGTCGATTCAAGCCGCTTCTTGAGGGCGTTGTAATCCAGCTTCAGGGTGCGGGCAGTTCGGTTCACACCATAGACCTGAGCCAGTTTGACCGCCGCAGACCACAGCTGCTCTGGCAGCCGGTGGTATCCCTTGTGCTTCTTTCTGAAATTGTCAAAGCGCTCCCGGCCGCGAAGAAGCCGGGCAGGTACATCCGATTTCGAACGATTCTTCATGCGTCGTCTCCATTATTGCGTATTCCTGACGACGCATAAAATACCACCAGCAAAAATTCATGTCATGCAGGCTTGCCGAAAGGACACGATTGCAGGCTACCGGGAATTACCTGTGTTGATTTCAGCTTTGGAGAAATCAGTTGACCATAAGGAGGCCATAGCATAGATTTATGAAACCGACCTCGACTGCATCGTGAATTTCAACG
>CAZJRT010000146.1:0-5386 GCA_964548445.1 uncultured Pseudobdellovibrionaceae bacterium | reverse complement strand
TTCTGGCAGCTTCGATAACAGCCATTTGCATACCGAGGCAAATGCCAAAATATGGAATCTTATGTTCCCGCGCGAATTGCACAGCTTTGATTTTGCCTTCTACTCCCCTTGAGCCGAAGCCGCCGGGAACAAGGATGCCATTACAGTCCTGTAAATGATAACCCGGATCTTCTCCTTCAAAGGTCTCTGATTCAATAAATTTAAGCTCTACTGATACTTTGTTAGCTATTCCGCCATGAGTCAGGGCTTCATTAAGCGATTTATAGCTATCCATCAGATTTGTATATTTACCGCATACTGCAATTCTTACCCGGTCTTCCGGCTCTTTAACACGGCGGACTATTTCTTCCCAGCTGGATAGATCCGGTGCTTTTGAATCTATGTTAAAGCACCGCATGATTTGCTCATCGATACCCTCTTTATGATAAGTAAGAGGCACTTCGTAGATGGATTTCACGTCAAGAGCTGGAATAACACATTCATAATCAATGTTACAAAACAGCGCAATTTTACGCCGCTCATCCGGACTGATGTCCCTGTCTGCGCGGCATAACAAAATACGGGGCCTGATACCTGCACTCATAAGTTCTTTAACCGAGTGCTGGGTTGGTTTTGTCTTCAGCTCTCCGGCTGTAGGAATGTAAGGCAAGAGCGTTGCGTGAACAAACATCGCACGTTCTCTGCCCACCTCATTGTGAAACTGTCGCAAGGCTTCAAGGAAGGGAAGACCTTCGATGTCACCAACTGTTCCACCAATTTCACATAGTACGAAATCGGCAGTACCGTCTTTTTCCCGGATGAAATCCTTGATCTCGTCAGTGATATGCGGGACGACCTGAACCGTGGCTCCAAGATAGTCTCCACGCCGCTCACGTTGCAGCACATTGGTATAGATGCGCCCGGTCGTCGTGTTATCATTTTGACAGGCGGGATTTCCGGTGAAGCGTTCATAGTGCCCGAGGTCAAGATCAGTCTCGGCTCCATCATCAGTGACATAAACCTCGCCATGCTGAAACGGGCTCATGGTCCCGGGATCTACGTTAAGATATGGGTCAAGCTTGCAGCAACTTACCTTGAAGCCTCGAGCTTGCAGCAATGCGCCAATCGCAGCGGAAGCCAGTCCCTTCCCCAATGAGGAAACAACGCCGCCTGTAATAAAAAGATATCTGGTCATCTACTTCTTGCTTATTCAGAAATTGGGGCGGAAGGAGGCACTACCGGCACAGCATCTTCCATTTCATTCTCTCCAGTGGTTGCCACATTGGCTGGTATTTCCTTGCCGAATTCTTCAAGGATACCCTCTTTTGCAGTATGAGTGCCCGCAAGATATGCAAGGATCAGGCTTGTAACAAAAAAACCACCCGCACATAGAGCTGTGGCTTTGGTAAGTGCATTGGCAGTTGACCTTACACTGGCGAACTGTCCCAGACCGCCACCACCTCCACCAATACCAAGCCCTCCTCCCTCAGAGCGCTGTATCAGCACAAGCCCTATCAGGGCGACTGCCAGCATCAAATGTATAACCAGAACTACAGCTTCCATTGTTTTTCCTGTTTTCTAATTTATGAGGCTTTTGCAATATCCAGATATTGTTCAGCTTTAAGCGATGCTCCACCAATTAAAGCGCCATCTACGTTTTCAACCGAGAACAATTCTTTTGCATTTTCAGGTTTTACTGAGCCCCCATACAGAATACGCATTTTGGCATAATCCTCAAGTCGCCCCTTCAGTTTTGCACGAATAAAACTGTGCATTTTAGCGACGTCATCGGGAGTAGCGGTTTTTCCCGTACCTATTGCCCAGACAGGTTCGTATGCTATCACAGTGTTGTCGGTGGAAACAGTTTCAGGTAAGGACTGATCAAACTGCCTGCCAACAACTTCTTCTTCTTTTCCTGCTTCGCGTTCATCTTCGGTCTCGCCAATACAAATGATAGTCTTCAGGCCTTGCTTATGGGCGATGCGAGCTTTATCCGCTATGAGGGCATCCGTCTCTTTATGATACTGACGTCTTTCCGAGTGACCGAGAATCACATATTCGCATCCAGCATCTTTAAGCATTGATGCGGAGATATCCCCGGTAAAGGCCCCATTTTCAGTTACAGCGCAGTCCTGTGCGCCAAGAGCGACAGGCAGCCCCCCTTCCTGTCCAATTTGGTCTTTAGCTGTGAGAAGATGCAAATATGCAGGACAAATAACAAAATCATTCTGCTCCAGAAGTGAACTTTCTTGTTTGATTCCCGTAATTATTTCGGAAACAAGATTATGAGCCGAATCCAAAGATCCATTCATCTTCCAGTTACCGGCAATTAGCTTTTTCATTTTGCATCCCTTATCGTTTCGTTTGCATGATCTTTAACTCCTTGGAGCATGAAATGCAATCGCCTGTTGCTCTGAAATCTGCAGGACATTATATTTCGAGACATTACATGTTAGAAAAAGGTTTGTTTCATGCTTCAGGCAATGCGTAGTGGCGCTCATTCAAAAATAATTAAGTTCGTATTATTCGGCCTTCTCGTGCTCGGTGTTGGAGGGCTGGTACTCTCGGACATAGGAGGTGTCTTCCGCCAGGGAGTAGGCTCTACCGATGTTGCCAAGGTTGGTGATGAAGCTATAGGCCTGCGCAAATTCGATACGGAAGTAAGATCGATTCTACGCCGGCAAGGTCTTGATCCGCAGATGGCGTATCAGCTTGGTTATATCGACCAGATTCTTATGGGAGAAATTCAGGATATTTTGATCCGCAAAAGCGCTGCCAAGCTAGGGATTTCAGTTAGTGATAAAGATGTTGCCACACACATCAGCCGTTTGGTGGAACCTCTGCTGGATGAAAACACTACACCTCAGCAGGCACTGAATCGTATTACTGCCACGCAGGGAATCAGTGAGCGCCAGTTCGTAAATTCAGTACGTTTCCAACTCGCTAATTCTATCTTGAAGTCTGCACTTCAAGCCGGAGCTTCAATTATTCCCAACGAACTCACTGAAGATCTCTACCTGTATGATCACGAGACAAGAGAAATTGATTACTTTGTAATCGAGGAAAAGGATTTCACAGATATAGATGAACCAGATGAAGACGCATTAGCAGAATTTTATAATGCCATGAAGGAACAATATGCAATACCCGAACGCAGAACGATAAACATAGCTGTTCTGGACGCTGATAAGGTCCAGAGTGATATTGAAATTCCTGAAGAAGAGCTGAAAGCAATTTATGAGGAAAATGCCACTTACTATGTGATTCCCGAGAAAAGAAAAATGGCTCAGGCTATTGTGGAAACTCAAGACGTAGCTCAGGCGATATTTGAGAAAGCAGCTTCAGGCAAGCCATTGCAAAATGCGGTTCGGGACGTAACGGGCTCAACAGAGCATTATCTGGATGTACAAACTTATGAAAGAGAAGGACTGATAGAAAATGTGGCCGATATCGTATTTTCTCTGGAACCCGGTAATGTGGCCGAGCCCGTACAAACTCCGCTTGGATGGCATGTTATAAAGGTCACGGAGATTGAGCCCTCCGGCCAGATTCCATTTGCAGAGATCAAAGAGGATATTCGTAAAGAGCAGAAACAGACAGTCGTCGCTGACCGTCTTTATGACCTTGCCGGTGAAGTCGATGACCTGATTGCCGGTGGTGCCGGTCTTGAAGAAGCCATTAAACAATTTCAACTTGAAAAGACTACTGTTGAAATGATCGATGTCACGGGCAAAACCCCGGAAGGAACCGATGCCCTGAAAGCCTTTAGCGAAGACAGGGAATATATTCTTGAAACCAGCTTCGCTCTTATGGAAGAAGAAATTTCACCGGTAATCGAACTAGCAGGCGGAGACTTTGCCATCGTCAAGGCTGAAAAAATCCAGCCAAAATCTTGGAAACCTTTTGAAGATGTCCAAGAAGATCTCATAAAAAAATGGACAAAACGTGCCCAGAAACTGGCTGTTATGAGGAAGGCCGATAGAATACTTACCGGCTTGCAGGAAGGTGCATCTTTAGAAGATATAGCCAAAGAAGAAGGGTATTCTATCAAAACAATTTCGTTGGAACGTCAGGGTGAACCAGGCAAAATCTTTGATGCCTCAGCACGCATGCGCTTCTTCCCGCTAAAAGAAGGAGAGTATACTTCAGCTGGAACAACCAATGGTCAGATTATTGGACAGGTCAGCAAAATCAATCTGCCGAATCTGGACAACATTGGTGCCACAGAAAGAGCAACTTATGAGCAAGCGTTACAGCGCATATTGCCCAATGAACTATTACAGGCCTATATCGGGTCACTTACTGATCGCTACCAAGTAAAGATTAACCGCGCGCTGCTCCAGAAAGCATATGGTGGAGAGGAACAACAGTAATGCAGGAGTTCTCTTGCACTGACCTGAAGACGTTTGAAAAGAATTACCGCGAAGGTCTGAGCCAGATTATATATCGCGAAATTAATGCCGATATGGAAACGCCTGTCTCGGCTTTTTTAAAACTCGCTTATCAAAAGCCTTATTCCTTTCTGCTGGAATCGGTCGAAGGGGGGGAGAATCTTGCAAGGTATTCAGTAATCGGTATGGAGCCGGATTTGATCTGGTCTTGCAAAGAAGCACAAGTCCGGGTCAATCGTAAAGAACAAAGCGAGGACCCACTTTCTTCTCTGCGGTCACAATTAAAAGCCAGTCATATTGATGTAGTGTCGGATGATTTGCCGCCGATGGCTAAATCAGGATTATTTGGCTATATGGGCTATGATATGGTCCGTCTGGTTGAGGATATTCCCGATAGCAACCCTGATCCGATAAATGTACCTGACAGTATCATGATGCGGCCCACTATTATGGTGATCTTTGATAACGTCAAGCACACAGTATTGCTGGTTAGCCCCGTATTTGAGCATGCTGGAAACAATGAAAAATCAGCGAAAGAGGTGTTTGATACATGTTTTTCCAGACTTGATGATGTTCTTGACCAACTTGAAAGTCCGATTGAACCGGCAAATCTTCGGCACAAAACAAATATCCATTTGCCTCTGGTCGTTGAATCTAACATGGAGAAAGAAGCTTTCCATGAAATGGTTTGTCAGACCGTCGAGTATATAAGAGCCGGTGAAATATTTCAGGCTGTCGTAGGGCAGCGTTTTACTGCCCCGTTTGACCTGCCTTCTTTCGAGCTATACAGGGCATTAAGACGTATTAATCCCTCACCTTTCCTGTTCTGTATAAACTTCGAGGATTTTTCACTAGTGGGTTCCAGCCCGGAAATATTGGTACGTGTAAGAGGCCGAACCGTGACAATCAGGCCCATTGCCGGGACAAGGCCACGAGGCAAAACATCCGAAGAAGATCGCCAGCTTGCTGAAGATTTACTCTCCGATCCCAAAGAGCGAGCAGAGCATCTTATGCTT
>CAZJRT010000145.1:0-5386 GCA_964548445.1 uncultured Pseudobdellovibrionaceae bacterium | reverse complement strand
GTGGCGTATCTAAGGAATGTTGATAGGGCCAGAATCAGGGGATATTCTAAAGGTACCGGGAAAATGTTAGGAGCAATCAATGCATTGAAAATGCCACCTAAAGCACCCCCGGTGGACATCAGCAGATAAAACTCCGTAAGGTTGGCCGCACGGGGGCGAAGAAATACCAAGTGTTTGTGGCAAGATACCGCAATAAGTCCAAACAAGAATAAGTGCATGAAAATCAAAAGGTTGTTTGAATAATCCTGATAGACAAACATCCAGAAAATTATGCCGGTCAGTAAAAATCCTTGTATCCAGACTAAAGACATGTACGAGACAATTTCTTTTCTCGCAAATGCAATAATGAATGAGCCGACAAAAATTGCCAGCGGCAGAATCCAGAAAAGGGGAACTGAGGCAATATCAGTAGTGATGTACGTTGTTACTCCCAACAGCAGGCTTGAAGGGATGAACGCCAGAAGCATCCACATTCCTCTGGTCTTCCAGGATAGTTTTTCGGATCTGCTTTCTTCTTTTTCCTCTTTGTGTTTTTCAGCCGTATGGTACCAGACAGATCCGGCACACAGCAGTATCAGAGTGATCAGGACAAGATATCCGCTTGCCCAATGTACGCTTTGAGCATGAAGGCCGATCAATGGTTCTATTATGACCGGATAGGAGAGCAGGGCTACGAGGCTGCCTACATTGCTGGATGCATACAGAAAATAAGGGTTGTCCGCATCCGGGTGAGGAGTTCTGGAGAACCAGCGTTGCAGCATCGGTGCTGTACCTGCCAGAGCAAAGAAGGGCCCTCCTACAGTTAAAACCATAATCCCGACTTGCCACAATGTTGGATCAGCATCCTCCGGTGGCGTCCATGCTTCTGGTATTCCTATCGGCAATATGAACAAAAAAGCAGCGAGCAGTACGAGATGTATTTTTGCCTGAGTTCTGACGCTAAATAGCTTGGTAGTCAAATGTGCGTAAGCATACCCTGCCAGCAAGGTTATCTGAAAGAACATCATGGCTGTGTTCCAGACAGAAGGTGACCCGCCCAGTAGCGGCAGCACCATCTTTCCGAACATTGGCTGTACAGAGAAAAGTAAGAAAGCACTGAGTATAAGCGCTATGGAAAAAAGTGGTACGTAAGGGCTCTTTTTAATCTGCTCTAATAGTTTTTGCATGATGCGCCTTTGAGGAGAAGAATTGACGCAAGATTATAGCTTTTTAGAAAAGATGTAACAATAGCCCCGGCATACGCTTTCTTATGCAAACATGTTTAGTTGGAGGCGAGCGGTTTCAGCCATCATTGACGGGTTCCAGGGGGGATCCCAGACCAGATCAACTTCAACTAAACCTGCTTTTTCCAGTGGAGTTACTGCGCGCTGCACCATAAAAGGCATTTCCTGCGCGACTGGGCATCCGGGAGAAGTAAGAGACATCTGGATATAAATGTCATGCTTGTCGTCTTCACCTGCTTCCTTGATTTCGACTTTATATATCAGGCCTAGCTCATAGAGATTTACGGGAATCTCAGGGTCATAAACCTCGCGAAGCGCCGCGGCGATCTCCGGCCATAAAGGGTGGTTTGCAGGAACATCGGCCATTGGCGGTTCGGCAAGTTCGTCATGCTCGCTCATGGATGACTGTATTTCAGCTGTTTGATTCATTGTGAATTAACTAAACAATTTTATGGCTTTATGCAAACTCTCAACAAGTCTATCTATATCGCTTTTTGACGAATACAAGGCCATTGAAGCCCGGACGGTCGCATCTACTCCCAGTCTGTGCATCAAGGGCATGCAGCAGTGATGACCGGAGCGTACGGCAACACCGCACTGATCCAGCACCATGGCAATGTCACCGGGATGTATACCATCAATATTAAAGGACAGGATTGAAGCCTTATCCGGCGTTTTGCCATATATATTCAAGCCCTTAATGCTCTCTAATGCTTCAGTACCATATTTAAGAAGATCGTGCTCATGCCGTTGTATTTCCCGTATGCCAATGGTCTGGAGGTAGTCTATCGCAGCCCCCAGGCCTATAGCTTCGATGATGGCCTGTGTTCCTGCTTCGAAACGTTGAGGGGGGTTTTTATAGTTCGTTTTCTCAAAAGTTACTGTATCAATTATGTCTCCTCCGCCTTGAAAAGGAGGCATTTCCTGCAGGATTTCCTGTTTGCCATATAAAACACCAATACCGGTAGGACCGTAAACTTTATGGCCGGTGTACGCATAGAAATCGCATCCAATCGCCTGAATGTCTACGGGCATATGGACAGCAGCCTGGGATCCATCAACGAGGATTTTGATATTCTCATTATATGCCTTCACCCGTCTGACAATTTCTGCAGCCGGATTTATTGTACCAAGAGCATTGGAGACATGTACAAAGCTAACCAGCTTTGTGTTTTCATTGAGCAATCCATTTAGCTGGTCAAGCTGAAGAGCGCCATCATCAGTGACGGGCAAGACGCGAATTGTAAAACCGATCCTGTCTCTTAGTAACTGCCACGGGACAATGTTAGCGTGATGCTCCATCTGCGTCAGAACTATTTCATCGCCCTTCGATAAAAACTTGCTTCCCCAACTCTGACCTACAAGATTAATTGCTTCCGTGGAATTGCGGGTAAATATTATCTCTTCAGCACGGCCAGCACCAATAAAACGGCCAGCTTTAACTCTCGCTTCCTCATAACTGCGGGTCATGTTCTGCGAGTGCTCGTAAAGACCACGGTGGATATTGGCATATCCCTGGCGCATGGCATCAGCCATGGTTTCTATGACGACGGCAGGCTTTTGGGCGCTGGCTGCTGAATCCAGAAATGCCAGTGGTTGCCCATGCATAATTGCTTTTAATGCTGGGAAGTCGTTACGGAATTTCTCAAAGAGATCAGAAGTCATCGCCAATTTGCTCCAGCCATTGATCTACCCGCCCGGCAAAGAGTTTTTTGGCATCTTCGTCCTGGATATCCTCGACCACTTCATTTAAAAAACCCGAAATAAGAAGATGTTTTGCTTTTTTCGCAGGAATGCCCCGTGAACGTAGATAGAAAAGCGCTTCATCGTCGATCTGTCCGACAGTGGCGCCATGTGAACATTTGACATCATCTGCAAAAATTTCCAGCTCCGGTCTGGTGTCCATTTCCGCGCCTTCACTTAGAATAATAGCTTTGCTGAGTTGGTGGGCATCCGTTTTTTGTGCTTCTTTATTTACCTGTATGGTTCCCTGAAAAACTCCGCGAGATTGGTCCATCAATACAGATTTCAGATTCTGGGTGGAGAAGCAGTTTTCGGCCTTGTGCCTGATATTAATGGTCATGTCATTTATACGCTGGCCGTCCAAAAGTGAAATGCCATTGGTCCTGCATTTTGAATGTGGCCCTTCAAGATCTGCATGGAACTGGCTTCGACCAATTTGCGCACCGGAAGATAAAGCATAATGTATATAACTGCTGTCTTCTTCTTGTTTGATATATGTCATGTAGGTACAAAATGCTTTGGCCTCACATTCCTGATCCCGGTGATGATGGCATGAAGCCCCGGCATCCAGAATTATCTGCATACAAGGATTTAACCAGCAACCATCCGGGGCCTTGATAATCTCGTTAAGTGTCAGGTGAGCGCCTTTTTTGATCCGGATAATCGTGCGCGGTGTATGAAAAATATCAACACCTTTCCCTTGCCAGAGCAGATCCAAAGTAGCTTCAGCTCCTTCGGGGATCTCAACTTGATATGGGTTATTCAGGAAAGCCTGATTAAGTGCCCATAGCTGGCCGTCAATATCCTGATCTGGAAAATCCTGATCAATTAAATCCGGGCATTCGCAAATCGGCAGCTGATGGTTTGTCTCCGGCGCAAGCGGTGCTATCGTGTATTCTTTTCGAAGGGCGGGAGAAAGGTCGGTATATTTCCACCGCTCCAGCTTTTTGAGCGGCAGGCCTTGTAACTCCAGTTGTGAAATTCCTTTTGCTCGGATTCTGAGAATTTCTTTGCTTGCAGGATTGATACTGTTAAAGCCATCAAACGTATTGATGAAAGCTTTGGCTGTTTCCGGCTTATATGGTGATTTTTCCGGAAATTGCATTATGGCCGCTGTATTGTTGCTCACGCGACCTCCAGAAACTCACTATAGCCTTTTTCCTCAAGCTCTTTTGCAAGCTCAGGCCCACCGGAACGGCGTATTTGTCCGCCTGCCATAACATGCACATGATCCGGGATCACGTAATCCAGAAGCCTTTGGTAGTGGGTAATAATAAGGAAGGAGCGTTCGGGAGATCTGAGCTTGTTTACGCTGTCGGCAACAACTTTAAGAGCATCGATATCCAGGCCGCTGTCGGTCTCGTCCAGCACTGCAAGTTTCGGCTCGAATAGGGCCATCTGTAGAGCTTCGTTGCGCTTTTTCTCTCCACCGGAAAATCCTACATTGAGAGGGCGTTTAAGCATTTCGTCGCTAATTCCGATTTCCCTGGATTTATTTTTCATCAGTTTCAGGAATTCCAGAGTATCGATTTCTCCCATACCTTTTGCCCGGCGTAAGGCGTTTATAGAAGTTTTCAGAAATGTATTGAGGGTAACACCGGGTATTTCGACAGGATACTGAAAGGCAAGAAAAAGACCTGCGGCAGCTCGTTCTTCAGGATCCATCTCCAGAAGATTTTTTCCGTCAAATAAAACTTTGCCGGATGTAGCTTCGTAATTTTCCCTGCCAGCCAGTGTATAAGACAAAGTGGATTTTCCGGACCCGTTAGGCCCCATTATTGCATGGACCTCTCCGGGACGGATTTCAAGGTCTACCCCCTTGAGGATTTCCTTGCCGCCTACCTGTGTTTTTAATCCCTCTATTTTGATCATTTTTTGATTTCTTCACGTTCCTTTATCAGCTTTTCTATTCTGTTAAGAGTAGAAGATATTTGGGTAAGTGCCATGATAATCAAGCCGCCAAAAGCTACACCCGAGCACATGATGAATGAAACGAATAATATCATCCCGTTTCTTACCGGATCGCTTTCAGCTGTGGTTCCAAGCCCCGCAGCAATAACAATGAAAATGATTATGCCGATAATAAAACCGATCAGGCCGATTACCCAAAATAGTATATTAGAAAGATTGATTTTTTTCATTTTCCCAAACCTTTTAATGAGTTAAGCGCTCATGATTTTATCCTAAAGCCAAACCAAAGCGAAGGGCATGCATCTGACAAAATCAATTTATCCTACGCTGCCTTCCAGTGAAATTCCTACCAGCTTCTGGGCCTCTACGGCAAATTCCATCGGCAGGTGCTGCAGAACTTCCCGGCAGAAACCGTTCACAATAAGGGCTACGGCGTCTTCCGGATTCATGCCGCGCTGTCGGCAGTAAAACATCTGGTCTTCGGATATGCTGGAAGTTGTCGCTTCATG
>CAZJRT010000144.1:0-5406 GCA_964548445.1 uncultured Pseudobdellovibrionaceae bacterium | reverse complement strand
TCCTATCCCGCGAACCCTCACCCTTACTGCCTATGGAGATATGGATGTCAGCCGTCTTGATGAAAAACCACCCGGTCGCAAACCCATAGATACACGTCTGATATCAAAAGACAAAATGGAACAGATGATCGATGGCATTTCGCGACAGACCAATACCGGGGCAAAGGCTTACTGGGTCTGTCCTCTGGTAGAAGAATCCGAATTCATGGATCTGGCCGCAGCTGAAGAGCGATATGATATTTTAAAAAGCACATTCGGGGAAAAAGTAGGTCTAGTACATGGACGCATGAAACCAGCTGAAAAAGATGAGGTAATGGCTCGTTTTGCGAATGGTGTACTCTCAATTCTTGTCGCTACCACAGTAATCGAGGTAGGCATCAATGTACCAGAAGCCACTATCATGGTAATCGAGCATGCAGAACGCTTCGGACTTGCCCAGTTGCATCAGCTGCGTGGCCGGGTCGGGCGCGGAGGAGATAAATCTTACTGTTTTCTGCTTTATGCCGGAAATCTCAATGAAACAGCCAAGGAGCGGCTTGCAATCATGCGAGATACTGAAGATGGGTTCCTCATAGCCGAGAAAGATCTCGAACTTCGTGGAGGAGGAGATATTCTTGGCATACGCCAAAGCGGACTTCCTGATTTCAGACTGGCTGATCTTGCCGAACATTCGGAATTACTGGCAACTGCATATGACGATGCAAGGCTGATCATTACCAAGGATCCGGAATTACAAACAGACCGCGGCAAAGCTTTACGCTACCTCCTTTACCTTTTCGAGCGCGACCAGGCAATAAAATATCTGCACTCCTGATTTAAGCTGCCAGGAACCGGAACAAGTCAGCAAGGCAATAGTTGGAAGGTACCAGCTCTCATTTCACCAACAAGCGGATTTAAGAGGACCAGCATGTTAGATACGATACCTTCGCAGGAACGTCGCAGTGCACGCAACACGATGGTCGACAACCAGATTATGTCACGAGGCGTAGAAGATACTTACGTTCTTGAAGCAATGCGTACTGTGCCAAGGGAGTGCTTTATTCCAGCCGATGTGGACGAATTTGCTTATGATGACATGCCCTTGCCCATAGGACACGGCCAGACAATTTCCCAGCCATATGTAGTTGCAAAGATGGCTGAAATTGCCGAGCTACATCCTACTGACAAGGTTTTGGAAATAGGCGCTGGTTCAGGCTATGGCGCTGCAATTCTAAGCCGGATTGCAGATCAGGTATTCACCATGGAAATCAATGAAGCTCTGGCTATGCGCGCCGAGAATATTCTCAGTGATCTGGACTATGAGAATGTGACAGTTCTTAATAAGGATGGTTCCGGGGGACTACCGGAAGAAGCGCCCTTTGATGCTATAATTGTAACTGCAGGAGCACCTCAGGTACCGGATATCCTGCGAAAACAGTTAAAGCCTGGCGGCAGACTGGTAATTCCTGTGGGCCCCACCCAACGCCAGCAAAACCTTTTCCAGGTTTATCGCCGATCCGATGACAAGTTTGAAACACTGGATTTCGGTCCGGTTGCGTTTGTTCCAATGACCGGGGAACATGGGTGGCAGCCCGTGAAAAGAGCCTAGGCTATTTTATATCCCAGCAGACTGGCGAAGTAGAGCAGCGCAAAACCGAGAAAGAAAAGCCCGGCGAGAACAGCGGCTGAAAAACTGAACCAGCCCGGCTGCAGTTCTTTGGGTAACTGACGCCGGTTAAGGTAAAGCGTCAGGAAGACAATAACCGGGGTATGGGCTGCTGCGATTATCCCGGCGACCGAGAGGATATCAACCGGCTTTCTTACGATCCAGAACAGGATCAGCGGAATTATCGCCGTAACCACCAGCGCGTATATATTCTTTAAACGCTCACGATTTTGCAGCCATTTATGACTCCATTTTTTCGGCTTGAGCAAGATCGTTGCATCGGCAAAGGTACGGCCCCAGCCATCCTGATCGGCCAGCACCGTACCCCATAGCGCGATCATGATCCCAAGCAAAACAATCCATTTTCCGGCTGCGCCCCAGATACCGGAAAGCAAACGTGTCAGGTCTTCGGCCACCTGTATCCCTTCAGGCACTATGCCTTCCGGTTGCAGAACTTCGGCGCCAAGAATGAGGAATGACAATATCACCGCCCCGCCGGTAATTACACCGAGCAAGGCGGTATTGGTCATCACACGATTCCATTGCTTTAACTGATACAGACGCTCCTCATCGCTGGTAGCGCGCTCCGCTTCAGAGCGCACTTCGCCTTGCGTCACCTGCCCGCCATAGCCCCGCGCCGAGACCCAGTAGGAAAACCACATGATCCCGGCGGCCCCGGCCAATATGAAGCCGACCCATGGCAATATAAAATAAAGATCGAAATCCTGGGGTAATGAGGGTGCGATGCCGGAGCCGACCTTGCCAATATCGGGAAACACAACAATCGCACTGACTATCGCCGACAGGCAAAGCAGGATTGCCAGCGCCGAGGCAATTTTTTCCACCCCGCCATAGCGTCCTGTCAGTACGAGCGCAATCGATACAATAATTATAGCCGGGGCGTATAAAGCCTGCACCCCCGGCAAGGCGATCATCATCGCGCTTCCAGCTAATGCTGCGATGCCGGCAATCGTCACCGCCGCCTCCAGAAGCTGCGGCACGAAGATCAGCCAGACTGCCCAGCCCTTTGGTCCCGGAAGCTCGTTAAATCCCTCCAGCAGGGTTTTGCCGGTGGCGACAGTATAGCGCCCGACCTCACGGATCATCGTCCATTGAAAAAAAATGACGACAAGAGCAACCCACAGCAGCTCATAGCCGTATCTGGCGCCAATGCGCGGAGTGAACAACACCGAACCTGATCCCACTGATGAAAGCATCCAGAGCAATCCAGGCCCATACCATTTGAGGCGCTCTTTGCCCTGCGGTGCATGAGGAACGGATTTGCGGATATCGACGGTTTTGTGCTCAGCTTCCATACCGGCTACTAACCGGCAAGCTAACTATTTGTTTCAAAATTTTGGCAATAACACTCTCTTAATTGGGCCGCCCAGCCAATAGAGATCGCAACCAGCTATGTATTTCCGGCTTCGGCAGACGCCAAAAAAAAACGTTTACAGGCAGGAAAATGAAACTGTCCACCGACCGAGAGCTGAAAAGTTGTAAAATACTAAAATCCGAAGCTTTCTGTAGGCCTTGCGACTTTTCCTTTGGCTAAGAGCTGCTTCCTGATGGCTACAAGCGTTTCAGGACTCGCAACCCATTGCAGTCTGCAAGATGCCAATTCTTCAGCACCTTTGAGTAAAGTCTTATACTCTTCATCGGCGGCAAGTGCTCCCAATGTATCGCAACGTCTTGTTTCTATATGATGCCGGATAAAGAAATTTATATCGTCTGGATTAAACATACTGGCACATCCGGCTATAGCATCCTGTTGGACAGAAGGGAGAATGTCTGGATCGCAATCTTCCAGTACGACTTTTTCAAGCTCTGTATTTAGTTGTTTCAGCCTTTTCCATTCTTCACCAAGTTTTTTGATACGAGCAGTTCTGATATTTGATTTTGGAACAATTTGCCAATCTGTATTCAAAGGCCATTCAATCAACTGTGTAAACACACCTCTTCTCAAATATCTATGATATTGTTTTACATTCATTCCCCGAGGCAAGCGATAGTCTGCGGAAATGCCCGTAATTCCATTAGCAGCTTCGAAGTTAGCTGATGGCAAAAATTCAAGATATCTGGATTTTCCTTCGGCGCTGGACAATGAATTGAGATTAAAACATCGCTTCAGGAATTGACTAATAGCCACTCTGCCCTCATTTCGTAAGTTATGTAAAGTTACATAACACGCTTTTACGAGTCCGGTCAATGGCTACCTACAAGCTGTACTAGCGTTAAATTCCGCTACCCAGCCACATGTCAATGTCAGTTTTAACCCGGCCAGGTCCATTTACGGGCATACCCTGTTTTTTCTTGAGCTCTCTCACATCTCTAACCAGTCCGTTCACCACGTGAATGAGCGGGTCGACAATCGGCTGATCCGGCAGGCCATAGGCATGAACGGCTTCTTCTCCGGGCCTGTGGGTGCCGAGCTTGCGAGCCGGATTGCCGACAACTGTAGTGTCTTCCGGCACATCTGAAGTCACAACTGAATTGGCGCCTACGCATGATCCACGGCGAAGTGTGATATCACCTAGCACCTGCGCCCCGGCACCTATCATTACGTTGTCTTCGATAGTCGGATGACGTTTTTTGCCTTTTTCTCCCGGAGATCCCATCCCCCCGAGGGTAACTCCATGATAGATAGTTACATCATCTCCGATGATAGCGGTCTCTCCTATAACCACTCCCATTCCGTGATCTATGAAAAACCGCCGGCCCAGCACAGCCCCGGGGTGAATTTCTATACCGGTAAACCATCGCCCTGTCTGGGCGACAAAACGGGCGAGAGCGCGTAGCTCATATTTCCACAACCAATGCGCCAGACGATGGAAAAGCTGGACATGCAGACCCGCGTAACCAAAAACCACTTCAAGAAAAGTGGGGTTGGCAGGATCCCGATCCTGAATTGTGCGTATCAATTCCAACATAAGCCTTTTAGTTTTACTCCAAACCTTCAAACAGCGGCGTAGATAAATACCTTTCGGCGAAAGAAGGTATTATTACCACTATCTTTTTATCTTTATTCTCGGGCCTCTTGCCGACCACTACAGCTGCAGCCATAGCTGCGCCCGACGAAATACCCGCCGGAATCCCTTCCATTCTTGCGAGTGCGCGTGAATACTTAAAAGCGTCCTCATTACTTATTTTAACGACTTCATCAATAATACTTTTATCGAGAATTTCAGGAACAAAACCAGCTCCAATCCCCTGAATTTTGTGAAGTCCTGGCTCCCCTCCGGAAATAACAGGGCTATCTTCCGGCTCCACTGCAACCGCTTTAAATTCAGGCTTGCGCTCTTTAATGACTTGCGAAATTCCCGTAATCGTTCCGCCAGTGCCGACACCAGCTATCAGAATGTCAATCTCACCGCCAGTATCTTTCCAGATTTCTTCGGCAGTAGTATTTTTATGAATTTCTGGATTAGCTGGGTTGGTAAACTGCCCCGGCATAAAGGCATCATCAATTTCTTCAAGCAATTCATGGGCTCGATCAATCGCGCCCTTCATACCCTTTTCCTTTGGAGTCAATACAAGCTCTGCGCCAAGATAAGCCAGCATTTTACGGCGCTCGACCGACATGCTTTCGGGCATGGTCAATAAAAGCCGATACCCTTTGGAAGCCGCCACGAAAGCAAGTCCTATCCCGGTATTACCCGAAGTCGGCTCGATCAGCACTGTCTTACCCGGAGTTATCTTACCCGCTTCCTCTGCGTCTTCGATCATGGAAAGCGCAATACGGTCCTTGACTGATGCCAGCG
>CAZJRT010000143.1:0-5434 GCA_964548445.1 uncultured Pseudobdellovibrionaceae bacterium | reverse complement strand
TGCCTCAGTCAAAATGGAATATGTCCAGGGTAGCGGTGAAAGATGGCGTGAATTCTGACTCAGAACCGGATTCCGCCCTGGAAATTTATGGAGCGGATTATCATATGTATCCTTTTTATAAGGATACTATGTTGAGAGAGTTTAAATATATGAACGGGAAACAGGACAAGGCGGAAAGGGAATTCCTTGGTTACGGGGAAGTGAGGGAAATATTTACTCTTAATACACTTGAAAAACGTCTTATACAGAGGAAATATTTGGTCAATGGCGTTAATGGAACAGGCAGTGACAGGTATTATTATAGGAACCTGCTTTTTAAAGAAGCCGTATATGAATATGATGGTGAAGGGTATTCGTTTGATGACAGCAATGCTTTTCGCATAACAAGATATTTTTATAATGCGGATGAATATGAAGATAATCATCTGCCTTCAGGCTATGAAATGTTTAACAAAAACAATGAATATTCCAGATATCCGGCCCTGATTTCGACGGATGAAGAATTCTATGAATTTCCCGCAGGTGCTCAAACGGGCCCGGTAACGAAACACACGGAATATGAGTATGACCAGTGTGGGAATGTAGTTTATTATTCGCAAACCGACTCAGAAGGAGACCGGGTTACAGCGGATATAGTTTTTGATATAGGAAGTACGCCTTTTACGCCTCAAAATGAAGGCGATCCCGATACTATATTATCAGAAGGCGCGATAAATCTCGCTGTATCAATGATTGTTTCGGACGGCACAAATATTTTAAGGGAAAGAAAAGCAATATACGATACTGCCACTGATAATCTTACACATATCAAGGAATGCTTGACTCCGGGCTGCAGCATAGCAGGAACAGGCGATCCGGAAACTACGTTTATCCGGTATGACACCTATGGCAATATTGATAAAATAACATATCCTAAGCCTGATACATCTAACACAGGCGCGGGAGACAGCAGATATTTCCTCGATTATGATTATGATACGATTACAAATTCATGATTTTCTTTTGAAAGGGTAACGCCATCTTCTGCCAAAGCCTCAAGCCAGCGATCCCTGACTGCTCAGGCTTCCGTTGTTACCAGGGCCGAGCCGATTTTTATCACAATCCGGCGACAACCTTTCATTAGCCCGGAGACAGGTTTCATTCCCTTGCTTTCTCCCGTTCTCTCATACGCATTTCCCGGACTATACCGCCAACATTGTAAAGTACCTTGTCGACGTTCTGTCCGCTGGCCGCGGATATAATGTGGACGTCCTTGCCCGAGACCTCTGACAGGATATTTGCCTGATATTCTGCGAGTTCAACGCCGAGCGCATCCGCTTTGTTCAGAGCCAGTATTTCAGGTTTTTCTCCAAGCCCATGCCCATACTCTTCCAACTCGTTACGAATAGTCCTGTAAGATGCAGCAACGTCATCCTGCGTACCGTCTACCAGATGAAGCAATACCGCAGTACGTTCAACATGACCAAGAAACCTGTCGCCAAGTCCATGCCCGTCATGCGCCCCTTCAATAAGACCGGGAATATCGGCCAGAACAAAATCATATTCACCACGACGGACTACGCCAAGATTAGGGTGCAGGGTAGTGAAAGGATAATCAGCAATTTTAGGCCTTGCATCAGAAACCACCGATAAAAAAGTTGATTTGCCAGCATTAGGCAGGCCGACCAGACCGGCATCTGCCATAAGCTTAAGACGGAGCCAGACCCCCATTTCCTGTCCTGGCCATCCGGGCGTAGACTTGCGTGGCGCCTGATTGGTCGAGCTTTTGTAATGTGCATTTCCAAAGCCCCCGTCGCCGCCTTTAAGAAACACCATTTTTTGATCGTTACTTGTAAAATCAGCCAAAACTGATTCTTTGTCTTCCGAAAGAACCTGTGTTCCTGCGGGGACAAGTACTACGCAATCATTCCCGCTGGCGCCGGTCTTGTTCTTACCTGCTCCCTGATTGCCATTCTGTGCCTTGAAATGCTGTTGATAACGAAAGTCGATAAGAGTGTTGAGTGTATTGCAGACCTCAAAAATAATATCTCCTCCGCGGCCACCATTGCCGCCATCAGGTCCGCCGAATTCAATATATTTCTCACGTCGAAAAGAGACGCATCCAGCACCGCCGTCGCCACTCTTTAGATAAATTTTTGCTTCGTCCAGAAACTTCATAATAAAAAAGCCCGCCTGTGAGCGGGCTCCTTCTTCAATTGTGTGAAACCCTACTCGGCAGCCAGCAAATCGTTAGCAGGGACTACGCTTACAAATGACTTTCCACCACGGCCACGTTTGAATTGCACCTGACCATCAGTCAGCGCAAAAAGTGTGTGGTCCTTGCCAGTGCCAACATTGCGACCAGCATAAAACTTTGTGCCGCGTTGACGTACTATTACATTACCAGCCAACAGAATTTCACCGCCATAGCGCTTCACGCCTAGACGACGTCCGGCTGTATCGCGACCGTTTCTGGAGCTGCCTCCTGCTTTTTTATGTGCCATGTATTCCTCCTAAACAGGTAATCAAGCCGCCTTGATGTCAGTGATCTCGAGCACCGTCAGGTTCTGACGATGTCCGGCTGTGCGGCGATAATTCTTGCGGCGCTTTTTCTTGAAAACCACAACTTTTGGTGCACGAATGTGATCAACAACTTTTGCCACGACCTTGGCTCCATCTACGACGGGAGCGCCTATCTTGGTTTTCCTACCATCATTAACAAGCAAAACATCGTCGATGTTCAGACTTGCACCGGCATCGGCTTCAAGCTTCTCGACTTTGATCTTCGAGTTAACGCCAACTTTATACTGCTTTCCGCCTGTACGAATAACTGCAAACATTTTTCGTAATTCCATTGCTATTGTGAAGCAGGGGGCAATATACACACCTGCAAATTTCTGTCAAGTAAAACAGCCTTCGGCTAATTGCGTCGAAAATCTATCACAACAGGAGCAATCATGTCTCGCATTATTATTGGCGTTAGCGGCCCCCGATGTCTCAGGAGCAAACGGCCATCAACGATTACGAGGGTTTCGGGCACTCCTGTAACGCCCCATGTGGACAACTTTTGTCCACTTTGATCAATGCCTGCATATTTAAAAATCTCACCATAATCAATAATAAAATTACTTATATCTTCAGTTTCATCTTTCCAGGCAATGCCGTGAACTGGAATCTGCCATGCGTTTGATATTTCTTGCAATATCGGCATTTCTTCGTGGCAGGAAATACACCATGAAGCAAATATATTAATGACCTGAAGTCCTGCCGGCTCAGGCAAAACTATTTTATCAGGTCCCATTATCGAACGCAGTTCAACTGGCGGAAGCTTTTCGGGTACTTCTTCTTGAGAAAGATCAATAATAACAATTGGCAACAGTAAAAGCGCCAGCAGTATAAGAATGATTATTCGTTTCTCTTTAATAAACATGGAGACTGGCCCCGGCAGTTGGCAACAGACTAATCCCCAGATACAAGAATGCAGTGAGCAAAAATATAACAAACAATGTCAGAGCGCCGTATTTTGACAGACGCCATTTTTGCGGAAGGTGAAGATATGCGGCCATAAACAGCCATTGAGATAACGCCATGCTCTCCTTGGGGTCCCAGCTCCACCATGAACCCCAGGCTTCATTCGCCCAGACAGAACCTATAAACAACCCCAAAGACAGAAAGATGAAAGCTGCATAAGCCAGTTTATCAATAACGGGGAACAATCCCGGTCGATTGCGCTGAAAAAGCAGTATCCCGGCCCCTAAAATCCCGATCAAAAGAACATAGAGATACCCTGTGAAGTATGACGTCAAGTGAGGCACAAACCACAGGCTTTTAAGGGCAGGGGGTGCAGAACCAAATCGGAAGAACGCCCATAGGGCAACCGGTAATGCCGGGGAAAGTAGCAAAAGCCTGACTGGTAACTGCAAAGGATATACAGCCAGAGCCAAAACCATACCTGTTGCAGTAATTGCCATACCTGTTGCAGCGGTAAGAAAGCCCGGCGAACAATCGACATAATAACTATCAAACTCCTGCGCATTATTATCAGGCGCCTTTACCATCTGACAATTACCAAGAAGCGCTGTTTTTCCACTCAGCAGCCGGTACGGTCCCTGGGTGATGCTATATATATGGCTTTCTCCACCTTCATAAATTGTGAGAATACCACGACTGCCGAAAGCCGTGCCAAATACTGCTCCAAGCAAGATAAGCAGTATACCTCCATGTATGAGCATTCTGATGATAAACTTTTTTAAATTGACTTCTCGCAAACCGGATTTTATTGCAAGAATTTGCAGCCCTCCAAAAAGTCCCAGCATGCCAGAAAAATAATAAGACCTGTAAACAGAAAGAACGCCTGGTTCGGATGGTGGGGAAATTAAAACGCCAATCACCACCAGAAACGATATTGTGATTAATGTACAAAAAGATAGCTCCGAAAATCCGGGCATTTCTTTTGAACGGGGATAAAGACAGGCAATAACAGGAACGGCAATGCTTGCACACAAACCATAAAAAGATATCGCTTTTTTATGGAACTCCCATTCATAATCCGGCATGGTCGCATGAAGAATTACCCCGGTCACCAGCGGAAACAGGCACCAAATCAATATATCCAGTATCTTGTAACGCGATTTTCGCATACTGTATCCATAACCGGTTTTGCAGCTTATTGACACTAAAACAGGCCACAAGGACAATAAGAGAAATGAAACAGGCAAAGATCCATATGCTTTTTTATGCACTGCTTACATTGATATTAATCCTGTGCCCCGACCTTGCGCATGCAGTTACAACAGGAACTAATTATCTTGCAGAGCGTGAGGCTATGCGATTTCATCCGGTGGCGATTTTCTGCCTCGGCATCTTCATAATCTCCTATCTTGGAGTCCTTACCGAAGAACATCATCACTTACGCAAATCAAAGCCTGTGATGCTGGGAGCCGGCATCATATGGGTAGTAATTGCTATACTTGCACCCGAATACGGCATTAACCGCGACGAACTGCATCATGCAATTTATCATGGTTTGGATGAATATGGCGGGCTGCTACTCTTCCTGCTATCCGCCATGACCTATATAGCCGCCCTGCAGGAAAGGCAGGTATTTGCAGTATTGCGCTCCAGGTTGGTCAGGACCGGTCTTAATACACGCCAGCTTTTTGTCGCTACCGGCATTGTTGCATTTTTTCTGTCTCCCATTGCTGACAACCTGACAACTTCACTGGTACTAGGCGCCGTCATTATGGCCGTCGGCGGCAACGACCCCAAATTCGTTGCTATTTCCTGTGTCAATGTAGTAAACGCCGCCAATGCGGGAGGGGCATTCAGTCCTTTTGGCGACATTACTACCCTGATGGTCTGGCAGGCCGGATATGTAGAATTTTTCACTTTCTTCAAGCTATTCATTCCAGCTCTTGTCTGTTTCCTGGTACCGTTAACTATCATGTATCCATTT
>CAZJRT010000142.1:0-5455 GCA_964548445.1 uncultured Pseudobdellovibrionaceae bacterium | reverse complement strand
TTTCTCGCGTAAAACTCCTAAAATCAATAACCATAATTATTTGAACGTGGGGCAGGAATGGAGAAGAAGATCAAACAAATCAGGGCAGATTATTCGGCCTTACAGGAAGAACTGGAGCGACGCTACGGTCCGGGGCTGGCTCAGGACATTGTTGAGCAAATCATAAAGAGCGAAGAACCGGAGAACGTGCCCGGCTATATGGCTGTGAAAGCAGTTTCAGAAGTCATGGAGCTGTTTCGTAATGAGGCCCGGGACACCTTGCGCGAACTGAAGATATTCAAGGGCGCAATAGTAGCTAATGACAATGACGTGCTCTATCTGGAAGCCCAGCGTCTACGGCGCAAAAGCGAGCATTATCTGGCGCTGTATTTTCTGGCCCGGCAAAGCTTCTACCGGATGTATCACAAAGCTATCGGCTCTTACCGGCCCGGGCAGGAACAAGCTGCCGCCGGTTAAGGCATTTCTGAGAATTAAAAAAACAAAACAAAAAAACAATGTGGGGAATACGAAATGACTTTCACTTATGAGGAAGAGTTTAATACTGCGCTTGGCAAGCGTCTTACCATGCTGCGCCGTAGCAGGAAAATGTCGCTGGATTGTCTTGGCGAGCGTATTGGCGTGCGCGGCCAGCAGGTTCACAAATACGAGACCGGGGAAAACCGCGTACCGCCCGAGCGCCTCGCTGCCTGTGCAAGAATCTTCGGCGTGCCGGTAGGCTTCTTTTTT
This sequence comes from uncultured Pseudobdellovibrionaceae bacterium, assembly GCA_964548445.1. Lineage (GTDB taxonomy): Bacteria > Pseudomonadota > Alphaproteobacteria > Micavibrionales > Micavibrionaceae > RZZS01. The sequence continues at coordinate 4,729 of CAZJRT010000142.1, read as the reverse complement.
GGGGAAGGGGAGTGCGGCCAGTCAAGGCGCTTTGACAAGTCAGTGATGCACATAGCCGCAGAAATGAGTAACCTCCCGCCCGAAATCCGTCAGGGCCTCTATGCCTTGAGCCGGATAATCAACAAAAGCTGGGAAGAAAAGCAGCAGGCCGGGAATGATAATCGGGAGGGTAAGGCCGCCTAGTTTTGCATCGGGCTTCACGCTTTCCAACTTTCGATTGCCAATGCCGGAATACGGTTTAGAGTAAAAAAGCGTTACGATGCAGGAAAGCAATGAACACTCAGGAAACCAAAATCCCCGGCGGAGCCAACCGGCGCAAGGTCACGGACTTTGAAGAATACTTCAACGGCCAGTTCGATGCGCAGCCGGTTTACGTGCCGATGCTGGAGGGCAAATGCTCTGCCGATAAAAACGTCATGCTGATTACTACCGCCGGGGCCGGGCTTGCGGTTTGCATTTCCAGTCCTGAAGCACGCGCCGGGGGCCTTGCACATCTGATTGTTCCTTATGCCCTGCACAACGGGTTTCCCGAAAGCATGACCGGCGACTTCAAAAAGCGTTTTGACGGCGTGCTTGAGAGTATCATGGCCTCCCTTATGCAGGCTGGCGGCAAGCCTGAAGAGATGCGGGCCAAGCTGTTTGGTTGCGGGCTTATCCGGGGCGAGCAAACTTCAGATATTGCCTTCAAACTTCACAAATACGTCAGGGAGTACCTGGAGCAGCAAAAGATAGAGGTCACGGTCGAGGAAGTCGGCGGCATGGCAGGCCGCAGGATTCACTTCTTCCCCCATGACGGCAAGGCGGTGCGCAGGCTGATGAAACGCCAGATGGACCGCGATGTGATGATCGAACGGGAAGATGAGTTTAATAAAGCTCTGTAACGCGTGCAAACTAATCGTCTACAAAAGCTTCATATTAATATGCAGTACACTGGATCCTTACTAAGATTAGACCAAAAGTGGCTTTTCTTGGAATATGTAACCTTTTCTGTACCAGACCAGCCAAATGCTTATTGGATAAAAAGCCATCAAGAAAAGACCGCATAAAGCCAGAGATTGATCATTCGGTACAGTTGAAAGACCTAAAAAAACCAGTGAAAGAAAAAATACAAAGCTAGAGATTAGGTCTTTAAACAGCTTAGGTTTAGGAAGGCCTTTATCATAATGTGGATTTTGAGATTTATACGGCTCAAGGTTTCTTATATGAAAATATAAAAAAGCATTCTGTGCCAGTGCGCTAACATGAGCAGTAATTATGATCATACTGTATATAGGAAGGCTGGAATTTGTTATTAAAAAGAAAAGGATACATATCAAGCAGAGTAACCCAAAAGGTATAAATGAATTCTTTAATTTATCTTTTTGCCGCTCGCTAACATAGTAACTCTCTCCCGCATAACCCCACGGATAATAAATCTCTTTTCCCTTTTCATCTTTTTTAAAATAGGGATCGAAATATTTTGCATTGGGCCTTAGAAAACGGAATATGTCGCTCATCCAGTTCCTCTATCCTTAAAAAAGCACCTAAACAATAAAACGACCGTTATCATACATCTCCTGCACATCAAGGTTTTTGCAGTTCTTGATAATGGCGATGGCGGTCATTTGATATTCTCTGCCTTGGCCATCTTGGTCGACTTCAAAATGCCCTCTTTTCCATCTTTACGACCTACACCCCTGGAAAAGCGAGGGCCGCTATGTGACCGAGCGGGAAGATGAGTTTAATAGTACCTGCAGCTATAGTTACTGCGCTGGATTGAAGAATCGGGGATCTATTTCCCGCAAATAAAGTACCCTTTAGATATCCATGCACGAACCAATATATAGACTATTAACAACGCGCTGGATGAACTTAAAAAAGCAATTGCTCCGAAAGCTATCTCGCTCAGAGAACTGTCATGTAACGCTGAAATTAATGCCTGAATTTGATAGTATAGAGGTCCCAGCAAAATAAATGTATTATATTTTGTGGGTCGCTTTTCTTCTGATGAGACATAACAATTGCTATGCTGGAGTATTGCCCGCACAATTAGTATGTATGAAAACAGTGGGAGCCAAAAAATAAGAGCAAACAAATAATCATTAATATAACTTTCTCCATATAAATAATATGCCCAGCAAGCAGCCGCTGCACTCAATACTAAAAGTCCCAGCCCTAGAATACTAAAAAGAACTTTTTGAGTTTTGCTAATATAGAATGCCTCTCCCGGCTTACTCCAAGGATAAAAGAGGTCCTTTCCATCCTTGTCCTTGCTAAGAAATACCAGCTGATTTTGTTCGTTTAGTAGATTTCTGCGCATTCCCATATCCAATTATCCAACCACCAGGTTACCATTCTCCATCAGTTCATTGACACTGATTTCTGCTCCCTTGAAACATTCAATTACGGCTACGGTCGTAAACTCGCCGCCCTGATCGCCGTCGGCGTTGACCTGGATCTCGACGTTGCGGCCTTCCTTCGTCACCTGCACGAAGTTAAGGATGGCGCGGGTCAGTTGAAAACTTTATTTTGCACGAATTTTCTGCAAAAAATGTCCCTTTGTTATATAGGCTAAATAGATCAAATAAATTAAGAGAACTGAACATATTCCGCTGATTACTATTAGAATATTAATCAGAAGAGATGAAAATGAGAAAACGTATAGCCCAGTGGAAATGCCCATTAAGTGTATGAATAAAAGTAAAATAAACCAATTTAATACAAAAGGCATTTTCTTATCACTTACAATATAAGGTTCTAAACCTCTCGTGAATTGATTCATAAAATAGTAGTATAAAACAGGCAAAATCATTGAGAAAAGGACATAACCCAAAATATTGACTCCGAGCCCTTTGGGATCATTAAATGAATAAGGTGGGCATAGCCATATAAATGACAGTACAGCCAAAGCAAAAGTGGCGCTCAAAAAAACAATTATTTTTTTTTCGTTGCGCCTCATTAACATAAAACGCCTCGCCGGGGCATTCCCATGGATAGAAAATAATTTTCCCATTTTCGTCTTTATCGAAAAATCGAGGGCCACGCCTCAAGCTGAAAAACGGGTTTCTTTCCAAAGTGCCCTCCAAATTAATGGTAAATAATTACACCACCAGATTACCATTTTCCATCAGCTCATTGACACTGATTTCCGCGCCCTTGAAGCATTCGATAACGGCTACGGTCGTGAATTCGCCGCCTTGGTCGCCGTCAGTATTGACCTGGATCTCGACATTGCGGCCTTCCTTCGTCACCTGCACGAAATTCATGATGTCGCTGGCGAGAGGGTCAAAGCCTTGCAGGATGTCGGAGAGGTTCAGCACGTCCCCGCCTTTGCCTGCTTCAAAGCCGTAGATGGTGTCGGCCTGCGCATCGAAGGTATCAAATATAAACTGGTCCGAGCCTTTACCGCCATAAGCCTTGTCTGCTCCTTCGCCCATTACAATGATATCGTCGCCGTTACCGCCATAAAGTATATCGTTGCCCGCCCCGCCGTGCAGGAAGTCATTGCCGTTGCCTCCATACAGCGTATCATTTCCGTCTCCGCCATAGAGGGTATCGTTGCCGTTGCCACCATCCAGCCTGTCATTCCCGGCAAGTCCCATCCGGATATCGTTGCCGTTACCTCCATAGAGAAGATCGTCGCTATCGGGGCCGTCTATTGCCGCTACCTGCGGAGCGATTTCAAGATCGAAGACAACGTCGTTATAGTCGGCGTCGCCCGTGCGATATAGGTCTTCAAAGCCTATGCGCAGTACGTCACTGCCTTCGCCCTTAACAAAGCCGGATACAACGTGTTCCTCGCCGTCCGGATTAAGGTTGGTATCACCGCCTCTGGCCGAAGAGTGATAGATATTGCCTTCGATTACAGTCGAGCCATCCGCGTCAGTAAAGACAAGTGAGATGTCTTGCGCATCGTCATTGATGTTAGCAGCTCTCTGGTCAGCCTGCCCGTAATTGTAGAAGAACTCGAGTTCGCCCTCGCTGAAATCCATGCCCTTGTATTTGTGATTGACGTCATAGCCGTCAGCAACAATGAAGAACCCGAAATCGGTATCCGGAGCGCCGGGCAGGTCCACTGTAGCCTGACTTCCGGCCTTGTGGTGTTTGACGTTGGCAAATGCCATCTCGGCGCTTTGAATCGTGCCATCCGCCGCAATTGAGTAGAACCCAAGGCTGTTGTCATACCCGGCTACGGTTTTTACAAAAGTGATAGTGGCCTGCGTCTGGTATTCCGCGCGCAGGTCGCCGTTTATAATGCCAAGCGCCGGATTACCCGGAGGCACAAGGTCGCTGATATTTACAGTCTCAAGAAGTTTCGGGAAGGTTATGTTGGCCGCATCAAAAGTTTTCTCGATTACGATGCCGTTGCCGCCGATTAATATGTCGTCGCCATTCCCGCCATAGAGCTTGTCCGAGCCTTCGCCGCCGACAAGCACGTCATTGCCGTTCTCGCCATGGAGCAGGTCATTGCCCGCCCCGCCATCCAGAAAGTCCTCGCCATTGTTGCCGTAGAGCTTGTCGTTACCCTCGCCGCCAAGAAGGGTATCGTTTCCATTGCGCCCAAAAATTTTATCATCCCCGCCAAGGCCAAGGATGACATCGTCACCATTAGTGCCTTTGAGGTAATCGTTACCTTCGGTGCCGATGATATCAGCCACCACCAGATTTACGGTAGTGCTGACATTGCCGGTATCTGAGCCGCCCGCCCCATCAAGCAGGGTATAGGTAAAGCTGTCATTGCCCGAGAACC
>CAZJRT010000141.1:0-5486 GCA_964548445.1 uncultured Pseudobdellovibrionaceae bacterium | reverse complement strand
CATCCTGCATGGCTACATAATTATATGCCGCACCATCGCCCATGAAACGACGGTGTTTACGATCAATCCGCTCATCCAGATCTATGTTCGGCATACCATAGACATGACTGCGAAATCCCCGCTCGGCATACTCCGGCGCAAAAACAATTCCGGAACGCCCTTCGCGCAAGGATGTTATTACTTCATCTTGATTATTACCGATACAGGAGACTATACCCAGTCCTGTAATCACTACACGTCTAGTATCAGACATCTCTATTTTCACATCGCTCTGGGGTTAGAAAACAATCCAACTTTCAAGTTGGCGGCTTCATAAATCAATTGGTCATCAGCATAAAGTTCGCCGTCGCCTATGCCCAATACAAGCTTGCTATTGATCACGCGCCTGATGTGCACGACATACTTGACCTTTTTAGTTTCAGGCAATACCTGCCCGGTGAATTTCAATTCACCAAGCCCCAATGCCCGGCCTGAGCCAAGGGCTCCTGTCCATCCAAGGTAAAAGCCCAATAACTGCCACAAGGCATCAAGCCCCAAACAGCCAGGCATTACCGGATCAGATTCAAAATGACATTCAAAGAACCAAAGATCAGGCTTCACATCCAGTTCCGCTTCAATGATTCCCTTGCCATATTTGCCACCCTCGTGACTAATATGCGGGATACGATCAAACATCAACATAGGAGGCAAAGGAAGCCTGGCATTACCGGGGCCGAATAACTTACCATGCCCGCAATCTATAATATCTTCATAGGTATAGCTGGATTTCTGATTTTCTGTCATGGCTCAACTGCTTGTTATATTAACGCTAGAGTTATAAGGCTTCATCAAGTGGTTTAGCAAGAGATGATCGCATGTTCAAGACAAACGCTCTTGTAAGTTTCTGTCATGGCGGCCATAGCAAGAGGTTTTGCAATGACTGGTTCGAGCTCAGGAAGCTCTCCCGCTGATGCAACAGCTATCATTCTTCCCGCGGCCTTGGCACAACCAACAGCCTGATCCTGCAATGCAGCCAGGTTAATAACATTGAAGAACTCACGACAGTGCGGATCCAGCCCGTTTATAAGCTCAATCGGGGCATTTACCGGCATATCATTTGCAGCCAGACCAAAACGCCAGTCGCTCCCTGCAGAAACTCCAAGACGTATTGCTTCCTGCGTCATTACATAAGCAATCTGATCAAGCTGGTCAGGCAGGCTCGACCCCTGGAAATAGTTCTCGGCACCAGTATGAATGGAAAGAGCAAGCCTGCGTCCTGCCAATGCACTAAGTCCGGAGATACTGTCACCCAGGGTCCAGCCTTCTGCACCGATCTTTTTATCAATAACTATGTCACAAAGCTCTTGTGCAGAAATCTCGTAAGCCATGCAGCGCTGGGAAAATTCGATAAACAGCCTGAAGGATTCGGCACATGATTGGCCAGTCGATTGCCACTGGCAGAAATTGTAATGGATGATATAGAGGATCAGTTCATGAAAGTCGTATTCGCATTCCAGCCAGTCTTCAAACATCGTACGCGCCAGCGCCCTGCCGCACTCACATTCAAAATCAATAATGTATGCTGGAGGCAACGCCTTAACAGGCAACTTTCCGTCTACTGTCTCACAGTCCAAAAACTTCGCCAGCCGATCAAAGCTACCCTCCAAAGCGACATCAGGCTCATCAAACAGAAAAAGTGTTTCAACCAGCAGACCTGAAAGAATCTGCAGCATCCTGGTGATGTCCAGACCTTTGCTTTCTTCAGCGGCCAGCGTTACAAGATTCAGCTGTAATTGAGAGGCGATTTCCGCCTTGTTTTTAGAATAAGTCATTGTACTCGGGGACCCGGCAGGAGGTGGGTAAAATTGGAATTCTTCAGTTGTGGATAACTTTGTGGAAGGAAAGTGAATCGTCTAATTAGATTCAGGTTAATTGAATTCCTCGCCGTCGTAAATGCCCCATAAAAATTTTCTTTCCACCCAACCTTTGAAGCCCTGTGAAGCCAGTTCACACCAATTTTCTTTACAACCATTAAGTCCCAGAACCGCTCCGTTCTCAATACGTGCAATAACCGGGGATTCCGGGCAGAATTCTCTATGCATATCTACGGAGCCCTCGCCCATTACCAGTGCTGTTCTGCGACCTGATATCAAAGAACGATGCACCCATCCTTCCTCACCAGTAAAATCACGAATTTTCCGCCATGTATCAAATTCCCTGATTATTTCAACCGGCAGACTCTTTCGCATATAAGTCCACCTGACGGGATATTTCATTCCCGGACCAGTACGGGCATAGACTTTATCAGCCTGCAAGGAAACAAACCTTGGCAATGGCAAATCAGTAGCTCTGAACTTATCCTCTGCGCCGGCATTCACGGAAAAGGAGAAAAGTACTAACATCAGGACAAGAAAGATTTTATTCATTTCTGTTTTCAAAGTTGCTGGTTTGCTGTTCATCCCGTATAGATAACGGCCTTGGTCTGCAAAACAGTATATATTTCTATATCTTCGGCAATACAATGAGAAATCCTCAGCCTCCACATACTATCTCTGTAGCACCAATGCTTGATTGGACAGACAGGCATTGCAGATATTTTCACCGCCTACTGTCGCCGAATGTGAAGCTATATACCGAGATGATAACCGCGTCGGCCATAAAGCATGGTGATCGTCAAAGGCTGCTTTCATTCGACCCGGCAGAACATCCTCTGACACTTCAGCTGGGCGGCAGCGAGCCTGAAGAGCTTGCAGAAGCCGCAAAAATTGCAACAGATTATAGTTATGACGAGATTAATCTCAACTGCGGCTGTCCAAGTGACCGCGTGCAAAAAGGAAGCTTCGGTGCCTGCCTGATGAATCAGCCAAGCCTTGTGGCCCGCTGCATAGAAAAAATGGCCGATTCAACAAACCTCCCGGTAACAGTAAAATGCCGTACAGGTGTAGATGATCAGGACAGTTTTGAATTTTTAAAATATTTCATCGAAACGGTAAAAAATACCGGTTGCAGGCAGATCATCATCCATGCCCGCAAAGCCTGGTTAAAAGGACTGAGCCCTAAAGAAAACCGTGAAATTCCTCCTTTGGAATACCAAAAGGTCATGGATGTGAAGAACCTTTTCCCCGAGCTGTTCGTTGTTTTAAATGGTGGAATTACAACAATTGGGCAAGTCAGAGACCTGTATGGACAATATGATGGCGTCATGATTGGAAGAGCCGCATATCAGAACCCATACATCCTTGCTGAAATTGAAACACAAATATTCGGAAACCAGTTACGATCACGCAAACAGGCTGCGCTCGATATGATACCTTATATTGAAAACCAGCAACGCCTGTACAATACTCCTGTGAAATCCGTAATACGTCATATGCTGGGACTTTTCCACGGCCAGAGAGGCGGAAAAACATGGCGGCGAACCTTAAGTGAAGGCATCGGCAGAGAGAATCTCACCCCAAGAATAATCGAGACAGCTTTGCTGGAAATGAATATCGAGTAATATAGTTATAAAGATCATGATTCGGACAGGCCCACCGGCGCGAATTTGTGACATAATATTTAAGTATGCTAAACTCCTCACGTTGAATAATGGTTTAAAGAATGCAGTGGTATCCAGTCGAAAAAGAGCAAACTATCGAGATGATCAAAAAGATCGTCCCGGAAAATATGCCTTCGTTTTTTTCGGCCAAATCGAGCGAGGCCAGATGCGCCAAACTTCCTTTTTATACAAATTTCCTTTTGTACAGACTTACCAACCACGCAACACTTCCAGCCTTTTCGATCGATTTTCTTAGTGATGGTCAGCAATACGTTTATCTGGATGGTACATCTCAGCCGATATACAGGGTGAATGCTACCGGCGACCTTATCCTTAATGAAAATACGGTTCTGGATTATCTGGCATTTTTTGTACATTACGTCCCTGGCCCGGAAGGAGAAATTTTACTTATAGATAGTAACAAGAAAATTTTTCCAACAGGTGTTCTCGATATCGACCGCCACAGGGAGATGCTTTACACTCACAGGGATGTTAAAATCGACTACGATGAAGAGCTAAAGTCATATAAAATAAAGATACCAATGTATTATGGCGGCGCGCTGGTTAAAGCAGATATCAATCTGGACGAGCGCGGACATCTGGATATAGTAGACTTTCAGATGTTACTAAAAGGGAGTTTTGAACAGACGGAAACCACTGTCTCAAGAAGCTGAAGATAGTTTAAAAAAGGCAAATATAGAAATGGATAATATCCAACACAATCCGGGAGTTTTGAGTAGTATTTTTGGCGGCGAACCTCAACCGTCAACAACGATATTCACCCACCCAAATGAGGAAGAGGTACTGGTCAAAGCTATCGAGATCCTGCAACAGAGTGACACGGGCGCACACTTGCTCGGGGTTTTGCATGAGAAAAAGCTGGGCGTCCGGGTTATTAAGAATCGTAACGCCCATGGCTATGCGCCAAATCTCGAAATAATTTATCTTGGTGCTCCTCCTGATAAAGCAGAACCAGATACATTCACCGTTCTGGAATTGGGTGCCGCAATAAGAGAAATAGAACAGGAAATGGTTGGCTTTACCATGCCGGATCAGGAATCAGATCCGCTGATGGCTGCGTCAGTCCGTCACGCTAAATACCTTGACATAATTGTCTATATGTGTAGAATAGCAATTGAGCTAGGAGAAAAATTAAGCACCACGGAATACGTGGAAACAATAGAGAAACTGGGGCATGGTGACATCCTCAGAGCCTATCTGGTTCAGGCTGATAACGAAGAACTGGTTACCGCTTATGCCGAAGCTCACAAGAAAGTACAACAATAGGCTACGAAAGGGTGTAAGAAAATGGGAAAGGCTATTGGATTAGTTCCCGATGAATTATCTACTAAAGGTATAATCGCAGCTTTAGAACAGAATTCTGGACGCGAGCTGGACGTGTCTCCATACACAGGACCTGCTGCCAAACTGGCAACACAGGCTTTGGGCAAAGCACCTGCAGTTGCTCCCACAGTCCCTGCTCCTGGCATGAATATTTAAAAATTACACAAGCCAAAGTACAAGTACGGCGTTGCAGATAGTTCTGCTACGCCGTTTTTGTTATCGTCAAATCTTCCCTACAAAAACAAATCCGTAAATTATTGGTACTATTTCACCTCTACGCCTTGAAATACGGTGTAAAAAGTGCCAAATCTACCCATAAAGCAGTAATCATCAGTTTGGCGGGGAGCTCACTCAAACATGATAAAATTATCGCGTCTGGCCTGTTATGGAACCGTAATACTTTCAGAAATAGCCATTGGAGAGAAACTTCAGACGGCCTCCGGGCTTTCCGAGCGTACCGGCCTGCCCGAACCGACTGTGGCCAAGGTTCTAAAATTACTGGCAAAAAGCGGGTTTATCATCTCCTCAAGAGGGATAAATGGCGGATATACGCTGGATAAGTCACCAGAAAACATAAGCATTGCAGATGTTATTATTGCGCTGGATGGAGAAATATCTCTTACAG
>CAZJRT010000140.1:0-5496 GCA_964548445.1 uncultured Pseudobdellovibrionaceae bacterium | reverse complement strand
CATAGGCTTTGCCCAGCCGTCCCAGAGCCAGAGGTCGAACACCATGAGGATCTCTTACCCCTATAAGCTGATCTTGCGTCATAGCCACCAGGGAATAGGCTCCCTCAACCTGATGCAATGCATCAACCAGCTTGTCTATGACATTGTTTTTCCCGGAGAAAGCCATTAAGTGGATAATTACTTCCGTATCGGTAGTCGAATGAAAAATCGCCCCTCGCTTCACCAGATCGCGCCGAAGGGTTTCCGGATTGGTCAGATTGCCATTATGAGCCACAGCAAAACCACCGAAAACCAGTTCAGCAAAAAGCGGCTGAACATTGCTCATATTAGTTTCGCCTGTAGTAGCATACCTGTTATGACCGATCGCAGCCCGGCCCGGCATACTTCTGATTACATTTACATCGCTGAACGTGCTATCAACCAACCCCAGCGCTCTGCGAGCATGAAAATCCTTACCGTCGCAAGTAACTATTCCGCAGGATTCCTGCCCCCTATGCTGCAAGGCATGAAGCCCCAATGCAGTCAACGCTGAGGAATCATCATGGCCGAAGATGCCAAAAACGCCGCATTCTTCGTGTAATTTATCATCATCGAAAGAGATCATTCCGGAGTTCCGTCCTCGAAAAGCTCGTCAAGGCGACGGCGCTGTTCTTCGCTATATCCTTCTATATCCTCGCCAGCATTGTCCGCCTTGTTATTACTGGAATCTTGCTCAGCTTCTTTATCGCCCAAAATCTCAAGCTCCTGCAACTTTTCCCGGGTGCCTTCCGCAGCTTCTTCTACTTTTTCCTTGCTGCTGAAATCTTCCGGCAACAATTCACCGAGCTTCTTGGCCGTCCATTCGACATAAAAGAACGTCTTGCTGCCAGCGAACAAATCCTCCTTGGTTCTCTCATCCAGTAAAAGATGGAAAGGGAGATACAAAAGACCTAGCAACAAAATAGCTCGCACAATTCCAAACATCACACCCAGCGTGCGGTCCACAGGCCCAAGTCCGACCGAACTAATGAAACCTGATGCAAAATAACTGATGACTGAAAGCAGGATCACTACAAACACAAAAATAGATCCGTAGGCGATTGCATCCGCCACCAGCGGATACGGGATCATGTCAAAAAGCTTGCCCGGATCTTCTTCGTTAACATTCATCCATGAACGGATAACGCCCGAGAAAACCGGTCCTCCGTAAAGAGCGGCAAAGAAACCTCCGACGACACCCACTATCGTCAGAACTTCACGCAAAAAACCTCGAAGGAAAGCAATCAAGGCAGAAATCAAAAGGGCAGCTATAACCGCAATATCGACAATCATTCGGGGCCCGGACCATGTTATGACAGTATAGGCAGATTGATAGGCAAAGATTGTTCTCTTTGCAAGGAATTCTATTACCTTCCGTAAACTTTGACCGGGAAAAGAAAAAGCCCGGACCTTGATTGGAGGATCTTGGGTCCGGGCTCTCTGTGATGCCTGCCTTCGAGGTTTGGGTTCACGGTCAGGGAGATTGAGGCAGGCTATAACTTGTTTGTTTCTTGGCTATATTAAGAAAAGTCTCAGGTATTCCATTCTCCCCGTACGGCGCCATACTAAGACTTATGTAAAGATTTATTTCTTCCCCGTTACGTATTAAAGACAACCGGTTCATTCGCTTGGCTACCGACTGCGCTCTAGTTGCAGCCTTGCGGCTGCTAGCACCCTCTAACAACAATGCAAAAACACCTCCGTTCATCCGGAAAGCCTTTTCCTTGTCACACAGTTGTCCTTGCAAGCTCTGTGCCAAAAGCATCAAAGCCGAATTTCCAATCTGCTTTCCATGCCTTTCGTTTATTACGGCAAGGTTATCCAGCTCAATCAAAACCAGCACACCGGAATTAGATTTTTCTGCTGTTACTTCACCATCAGGCTCGCGCATCAAAACCCTGCACAAGTCATCTGCCCCCGGCAATCCTGATACGCCATCAAAGGAGCAAGCCACCAGGTCATCATTATTTTTTACATTTTTGATCATCGAGCCTATCCGCAACTACTTTGCTTCAAAACAGCCCTTGCGAAAGCCATGCCAGTTTTTTTTGCCTGCTGGCGACGCCCTTAATTTTAAAGGAAATGCCTTTGCCTTGGTCTGCCTTTTCTCTATTATTGATAAATTAGACTCATGCTTTGAGATTTAGCCCGGAAAGAATTGAACAATGCCTGCAAGCCGAAAGCTCCTCCCTCTGCTAATCAGCACTTTTATTATCGCTTTTGCGATCATTAGCGGAGCATCTGTTCTGGCAAAATCCATGATATCTTCCGGGCAACAATCAGAACCTGAAAACGTAGAGCTCATTCAGAAAAAACCGGAAGACTTACAAACAGGTTTTGTTCCTCACAAAGCGCTTTATCAAATTGATATGATTTCTTCACACAGCGGATCGCAGGTCATAGATATCAGTGGTCAGATGTTTTTTAAATGGGAAGCCTCCTGTGAAGCATGGATCACGGATCATCGTTTTAAACTGATTTATGAATATGCTGACAGTCCCGCAATGCGTATAACCAGTGATTTCTCTACTTTTGAGCCTTTTGATGGTGAAACTTTTGATTTCACTTCCCGTCGCAAACGTGATGGTGAGCTGTACCAGGAAATCCGTGGCAGGGCCGTCATGCATGAAGATGGCGGGCAAGTCACCTACAACATGCCTGAAGGTCTTGAACATAAACTGCCAGAAGGAACTTTATTTCCCATTGCCCACACGGTAGATCTTGCCTCTGCGGTAAGAGAGGGCAAAAAATTCCATAGCGCCACTGTATTTGATGGCAGCGATGAAGAAGGCCCGGTGATGATTAATTCATTCATTGGAGATAAAGTTAACGCTATTGCAAAAATAACCCCCTCCCCCGACATTGATAGCACATTGATCAATACTCCAGCATATGATCTGCGCATGGCGTTTTTCCCACTAAACAGTGAGGAAGCCGCTTCCGACTACGAAATGAGCATAATCTTTCATGAAAATGGTGTTATCAGCGATATGGTTATCGATTATGATGATTTCAGCGTATCGCAAAAGCTCGTTGCACTGGAGAAGTTGGAAAGTCAGTCCTGCGAATAACATAACTAAGTTATTTGTAATAAGCTCAAAAAGTTGCCATAGTTAACCGCAAATTCATCTACGGGATTTCCGAATGAACAAAAAAGTTCTTATTGTTGAAGACAACGAACTTAACATGAAACTCTTTCACGATTTGCTGGAAGCTCATGGAATTGATACTGTCGAAGCGCGCAGCGGTAACACTGTGCTGGAAAGAGCCAGGGAGAATAAACCGGATCTTATTCTAATGGATATTCAACTGCCCGAAGTTTCCGGACTGGAAGTGACAAAATGGCTAAAGGAAGATGAAGAATTGAGCCATATACCGGTTATTGCTGTAACAGCCTTCGCAATGAAGGGCGATGAACAGAAAATTCGTGATGGTGGTTGCGAGGATTATATCTCCAAACCAATCTCCGTTAACAAATTTATCGAGGTCATCGAGAAGTACCTGAAGTAACTACAGGAAATCGCCAATATGTCTGCCCGAGTACTGGTCGTCGACGATATCATGCCAAACGTCAAACTGCTGGAAGCCAAGCTTAGCAGCGAGTATTACGACGTTCTGACCGCAAATAGTGGCTCCGATGCACTGGAGAAAGTAGCAAATGAATCTCCAGACATCGTACTTCTGGATGTAATGATGCCAGGGATGGATGGTTTTGAAGTTTGCGAGAAGATCAAACAAAACCCTGATACTGCCCATATACCTGTTGTGATGGTAACCGCTCTGACCGATACAGAAGACAGAGTTCGCGGCCTTGAAGCCGGAGCGGATGATTTTCTTAGCAAACCGGTAAACGATACTTCGCTTATGGCTCGCGTTCGTTCTCTGGTACGGTTGAAAATGACAGTAGACGAGTGGCGAGTGCGCGAAAATACGGCTTCACATCTCGGTGTTGTCGATGAGAAAAGCACTGTCATGAATGAGCCGGTCGAGCATGCCAGAATTCTGGTCGTTGAAGATCAGGGCTTTGAAAGCGAAAAATTCAGTGAAGTACTTAAACGAGATGATGATATTGTCATTAAAGTGCAAGCTGGCGCCGATGCCATGGGACACATTGCTCAAAACAGCTTTGACCTGATGATCATTTCACTTAACCTGCGAAATGAAGACGGCCTGCGTCTATGCTCTCACCTGAGATCCAATGAAAAAACCCGCTCAACTCCAATACTAATGGTCGCTGAAGAGCAGGATTTGCAAAGAGTAGCCCATGGCCTCGAGATTGGCGCTCACGACTATATTATGCGTCCGGTTGACCGCAATGAATTTTTGGCAAGATGCCGAACCCAGATAAGGCGTAAACGGTTTCAGGAACGGCTACGTGCCAATTACGAAATCAGCCTGTCGATGGCCCTCACCGATCCTCTCACTGGGCTTTACAACCGTCGTTATCTGGAAGTCCACCTGCAAAAGCTACTCAATAATAATGAGCAACGCCGCAAGCCGCTTGGCCTGCTGATGCTCGATATCGACTTTTTCAAAAAAGTCAACGACACCTACGGCCACAACGTAGGTGACGAGATATTAAAAGAATATGCCAGACGTCTTGTCGACAGCGTAAGAAGTTTTGACCTGGTCGCGCGTCAGGGGGGTGAGGAATTTGTTATAATTTTGCCTGATGTTACAGAAGAGCGTGCACATTTTATTGCCGAACGGCTTAGAAACGCAATCGGCAGCAGACCTTTTTCATGCAGTGCTCCGGAAGGCCAGCTTGTAATCACCACATCGATTGGCGGCACAATCGTACTGGGCGGCGGGGATCCCCCCCTTGATGTATTAAAAAGAGCTGATGATGCACTATATGAAGCTAAGGACAGCGGACGAAACTGTGTAGTCTTTGATGGACTTGGCAAGCTAAATCCGGATGATTACATTCAGGACAGCCGCCCCACCATAGAATAGCTTTAATCAGCCTAATCAGGATTTTAATAAATTCCCAATCGTAATAATGCTATAATTACTTTTAAGTAGCGGCTGTAAAGTTAAGCCGATAGATAATTTAACGGAACGATATTCAAATATGCAGATGTATAAAATTTGCCTTCTGGTAATAATATTTGCATTCACGCCCATGACAGCTGTAATTGCTGCCGATCCGGGAGATGCATGTACTTCAACACAAGCCGATAGCTGGCAAGTGTCAGATACCGATAGTTATAAAATTTACTGCGACGGCACCCAGTGGAGACTTTATCGTCAGGTTGATACCAGCGGTGCAACAACTAGCAGAATCAAACAGACAGTAACATTTGGGCCAGACAGCGCATCCTGCGACTCTGATGTAGAAGGCACAGTGCGCTATAATTCTACTTCCAACTGTCTCGAATATTGTGACGGCACCGACTGGACGTCGATGAATTGCCCTTAAATATTATCTGGGTTTCCTAGTTCTTTTTAGCCGGAGGAAGTTTCTTCTCTTCGAAC
>CAZJRT010000139.1:0-5514 GCA_964548445.1 uncultured Pseudobdellovibrionaceae bacterium | reverse complement strand
AATCCAGGTCAGTGCAACTATGTGGCATCAAAAGCTGGTATTACCGGCTGGTCAAAAGCGATGGCTCAGGAAGTCGCCAGCCGTGGTATTACAGTCAATTGTATTGCTCCGGGTTTCATAGCAACGCCAATGACCGACAAGCTCAACGATGAGCAAAAGGATCGCATTAACGCCAACATTCCTCTGGGACGAATGGGATCGGCAGAAGATATTGCCAATGCAGCTTTATATCTGGCAAGTGAGGAAGCGGCCTACATAACCGGCCAGACCATCCATGTGAATGGTGGCATGGCGATGGTTTGAGGTTATTGCTTTTATCCACATGCCTCCTTTCGGGGGAGCAGTAAAAAAGTTGGCTATGTTGTTTAAGTTATGCTAATTCAACAAAATCCCTTGCAATGGGCGGAAGTATTGTTAAATTCCATCCGTTAAAAATTTTGACACAACATGTAAAGGAAAAACGATGAGTGACATTACCGGGCGCGTGAAAAAAATCGTGGTTGAGCACCTTGGCGTTGAAGAAGACAAGGTCACCGAAAATGCCAGCTTTATCGACGATCTGGGAGCTGATTCACTGGATACGGTTGAGCTCGTAATGGCGTTTGAGGAAGAATTCAGCGTTGAAATTCCTGATGATGCAGCCGAAAAGATTCAAACGGTTGGCGACGCCATCAACTTCATTAAGCAAAATTCTGCTGAATAATTTACGCGGAAAAGTTAACGGAGGCGGGTTTTTAAGCCCGCCCTTATTCTGACAAGCTAGCCCATGAGAAGAGTCGTAGTAACGGGTATGGGTATGGTGACCCCCCTGGGAGTAGGGGTGTCCCATAACTGGTCCGAACTGATAGCAGGAAAAAGCGGCATTCGGCGCATTGAACATTTCGATGCGTCCGATATTGCGTCGCAGGTTGCCGGGATCGTTCCTCGTACCTCCGATACTGAGCCAAAAAACGGTGAGTTTAATCCTGATCTGTATGTTTCCAGCAAAGAGCGCCGCAAGATTGATGCGTTCATCACTTATGCCTTGGCCGCCGCACAGGAGGCGGTTAATGACAGCGGATGGCAGCCGGAAGATCAGGAATCCCTGGACCGCACCGGCGTAATGATCGGTGGCGGTATTGGCGGATTAACGACAATGTACGACACGTCGATCACGCTGCATGAACAAGGGCCAAGAAGACTGTCGCCGTTCTGCATTCCGGCGATGCTGATTAATCTGGCTTCCGGTCACGTTTCGATCAGGCACGGTTTCAGAGGGCCTAACCATTCCGTGGTTACGGCTTGTGCTACAGGAACTCATGCGGTTGGCGATGCCGCTCGTATGATTGTGCTCGATGATGCCGATGTGATGGTGGCTGGCGGTGCGGAAGCAGCTATTAACCGTCTTGGCGTATCCGGCTTTGCTGCGGCTCGAGCATTAACAACCGGTTACAATGACCGCCCTTTGGATGCCTCAAGACCTTTCGACGAAGGCCGGGATGGTTTTGTAATCGCTGAAGGATCCGGTATCCTGATCCTTGAGGAATATGAGCATGCTAAAAAACGGGGTGCTAAAATCTATGCCGAAGTGATCGGCTACGGTATGTCAGGCGATGCATACCACATTACAGCTCCGTCCTCGGACGGCAGCGGGGGTTATCGCGCCATGAAAGCTGCACTAAAGCGAGCGGGCATAGGTCCGGAGGCTATTGATTACATTAATGCGCACGGCACATCCACCCCAGCTGGCGATGGTATTGAGTGCAAAGCCGTAAAACGTTTATTTGAGCCGGTACTGGATAAGGTCTCCATGTCTTCGACTAAGTCTGCTATTGGCCACATGTTGGGAGCAGCAGGAGCAGTAGAAGCGATTTATTCGGTTAAGGCATTGAATACTGGCATCATGCCGCCAACTTTAAATCTCGAAACCCCTTCCGAAGAATGTATGGGAATTGATCTGGTTCCAAAAGTTGCGAAGGAGAAGAAAATCGATATCGCGCTTTCCAATTCGTTCGGTTTCGGTGGTACCAATGCCAGCCTTATTCTGAGATCGGTTTAAAATAACTGTCTCTTGCGGCCAAAACGGCCAGCGCCCTATTGACATAATATCAGCAAGTGTTTTATAAATTCGCCCTGGGTTAAAAGGGTGATGCTGGTGATGTTTGGTTTCTTCAGGAAAATATTTGCGGATGGAAGTACAATACAACTTTCACGAAAACTTTCTCTGGTGAAAGAGTTTAATCATGCTTCGAGAGATTTTCCCAAAGCTGATGCACTGCTTCTTATAGATGTCCAAAGGGAGTTTTGTGATCCTTCTGGAAGGAGGGGTAATATAGATACTGAATGGACTTCCCGGCATATAGCGACAGCGGTTCCTAAAATCAGAGATTTGCAAATTCCGATATACTCAATTTATTTTGGTTATCATGATAAGCCGGGCTCGGATGTAGATTTCTACCAATATGAATATCATCCAACGGACATACTTATTCGCAAAACCCGCGATTCTGCATTTCGAGGCAGCGACATAGATTGTCATCTTAGAAAGAAGAAGCATAAGAATTTGTTGGTAATGGGTTTTAATACATCAGCTTGTGTAATGGACACCGTGATTGATGGGTTAAAGAACGGATATAAAATGTGGCTGGCTGCTGATTGCATCGGTAATGATGAAAACAACCCCCAAAATCCCAAAGAGCAGCTAAAAGAAATGTATAATATGGGCGCACGGTTTGTAACTTCAGGCGAGGCTCTGGAAAAGCTGGCGAAATCCGAAAAACAGAAAACCGAAGCCAATGCTGTCATGAAAAAATTACGTCCGGAAATGGCGACACTGTAGAAAGCCAGAACAAGCGACTATTAGGGCAAAGAAATCTCCAGTCGCTCGAGCGCATCAGCAATTGGGATGAATTCATTGATCTCGCTGCCGCTGCGTGGCCGGTCCTCTTCCTCGGCAACCCGGGGATTGGCTATGCCGATTATATTGCCATTAACATCAAGCAGCGGTCCGCCTGAATTTCCTTTCTGGCCGGTAATATCGCCTTGTATAAACCACAGTTTTTTGTATCGCTTGTAGCGTACCGAGCTGACTATTCCCTTGGTGACTGTGTCCTGATTGTAGTAGGCAAACGGAGCGCCAATAGAATAGATTTCTTCGCCGACTTTTGGCTTCTCGAGCCGGATCGGCAGGACCCGCAAGTTGATATCCTCGGGCATTTCCTCGAGCTTCAGAAGCGCTACATCGCGGTGCGGGTTATGTCTTAATACTTCGGCAATCAGTTTATCTTTGCTGCCTGATGTGACTACCCTCACACGAAACGCATTGCCGATTGCATTGGCGGTGGTCAGGATATGACCTTTCTCAGAGATAAAAAAGCCTGAGCCATGCCCCATACCTGTCTGGATCAGTACGGTAGAATTCCTGATGTCCTCCAGCCTGCCTGTCGCCGGCCTTTTCGAGAGCGGCAGATTATTAATCTCGACCTTTTCCAGTGGATCATACAAGCCTTCAGGAGCTTCGTTAAGATCCTGGATCTGTTCGGGTAATCTGTCCGGTTCTTCGCCAAAAATTACCAGATCACGAAACTCTTCGCTGGCTCCAAGGTTATGAATGGCCGCTGAGAAAGCATCCTGAATAAGAATCTCAATACCTTCATAGTTAGGTATGGTCAGCTTTGAATAACCGTCAGTATGTGATTTCAGTACGACTTTCCTGCGCAACCGGTCATATATTGTCCAGTCAACGCCGATCTCTGCCTCGCCGCTATAACCGCGCTCGTAATTAAGCCACAAAGTCCGCCGGTTACAGACATCAAGCCGCAATGTTGTAACATAAGCGCCGATCGAATAAACCGTGCGGTAGTGGTCTGCATCTTCTTCAAACAGTCGCCCCGGATCGCCGACTACGTCATAGCCTTGCGCTTCCAGAGTGTCGATCAGCAGATCCTGCATCCGGCCTCGCTCTTCCTTGTTGAAATGCTTGGCGATGATAGAGGATTCCATCTGGTCATAAGGCGATCCACACATGAAAAGGCCGAATAGCCCCTTTGGGCTTGTCGCGGCAAGCGGGCTTCCTGCAGGCACTCCGTACTTGATTTTATCAACGCTTATTGGTGCAGGCTGGGCGTCTTCAGGAATTTGCGGGTAGGGCTGTAAATCATGGTGCTGCACAGTAAGTCCATGGCAGCCCGCAAGCACTAGTATAAAAGACATTAATAAAAACACACGCATGACGATTGAGTTTACCCCAATCGTCATGTCAGACAATCATAAAAGTTAAGTTAGAGACTGGGGCCTTCCGGGGGAGGCGGAGTTTCAGAATCGCTTGCAAAGCTGTTATCCGATGAATCGTCGGCCTCTGGTTCTTCTTCAGCTTTCTGCTTGGCAATATTTTCTAGTTGACTGTGATAGGCAGCCTTCAAATCGTCGGCCATATCTGCAAGTACTTCGGCTGTTGTGGCTATGCCGAGCCGGTTGTTATCATCTAGTGGGGTTAGCCACAATACCAACATTTCTGTTCCTTCAGAATTTTTAAAAGCCAGCCGGTTTGAGAAGATAGTATCTGTAGTAACTTCTTGTTTCCATGAGCGTTTTTTTGTCTCCCTCAATAATGCATTGGTTATAGCAGGTATAACCAGTTCGCTATTATGGCTCATTAGCCCTGCGCACAAATCTTCCCCCATCTTTTTAGGCTCCCAGCTTTGCTGCCAGTCCTTATTTTGGCCTGTGATATCATTTAAAGTTTCGATTACTTTACGTATATTGTCTTCCGCAGTATTCTCCTGAGCGGCATTGCCAAAAAGGTTTTGCAAAAATTTTATAGGTGCAAACTTCATTTTATATCCTCTATTCAATTTACGGATGGAAAGTAGTGTCTTCTAATATGGAAATCAAGCGGGAATCTGATGAAACTGTAATTTTGCTCCACGGCATAGGGCATTCGTTGTGGAATATGTATTTCATTGAAAAGACGTTGCAGAAGCAGGGTTATGCAACTCTCAATCTGACTTATCCTTCTTTGCGCAATGATATTCATACGCTCTCCGGCTGGCTGGGCAACAGGCTGGCGGAAGCGCAAATCTGGGAAAAATCAGATGAGGTGCACTTCGTGACTCATTCGATGGGTGGGCTGGTGGCCGGGTTTTATCTGGACGAAAACCGGGAAATGCTCCCGGCGGGGAAAATGGGCCGGGTAGTGATGCTGGGGCCGCCGCATGGCGGCAGCGAGGTCGCCGACTTCCTTCACAAGAACGTTCTTTATAAGTTCGTCTTCGGCCCGGCGGGGCAGGAACTCACCACCACCGCGAGGCAACAAGAGAAAATCACCCCGTTCTACGAGCTCGGGATTATCGCCGGTTGCCTTAACTGGGCCTATCCGTTCGGCCTGTTCTGCATCAGGGATGTCAACGACGGCTGTGTCAGCGTTGAAAACACCAAGCTAACGGGCATGAAAGATCACATCGTTCTGCCTGTTCTGAATGGCATAATGGGCTGGAACCGCGAAGTCCACCGGCAGGTGGCGAATTTTTTAAGTGA
>CAZJRT010000138.1:0-5556 GCA_964548445.1 uncultured Pseudobdellovibrionaceae bacterium | reverse complement strand
CGGCACTTAAGACATGCGCCGGGAAATGAAATGGATATCAGGATCCTTTCGGCCATCCAGTTCACTGCCGATATGCTTGATCACAGTGATGCTTTTGTAGCCAAGATTTTAGTTGATCTGGGGTTGCGAGCTCCAAGAAGGGCTTTTCCTTCTTCATATCTAAATCATGTTGATCGGAGCATTTCTTATAACAGCTGGTCGGCCAATGCAGCCAGTGTTCCAGCGAGAGCTCTATGCCGGTATTGGGATGGTCTGGAAACAATTACATGCTAAAAAAGAGCTCAGTCGTTATAGCCTCGTGTTTCTGTGGGAGAGACACCGCCGAGCAATTTATCCAGTAGAGATCCAAAACCGCTCTTGCTATCGAAAAACAGATTTTCGGGCGGTGCAGTTTTATGTGCGGCCATCATTACTTCTTTCCAGATTTGTGCCGGAAGGCCGCCGCCTGTAATATTTATCATGGGGCTTTTATCATCATTTCCTACCCAGACAGCAGCAATATAATCACCGGTATAGCCAATAAACCAGGCATCTCTGTGATCCTGACTGGTGCCGGTCTTCCCTGCAGCAGGCCTGCCCTTAAGCCGGGCGTTTTTTCCTGTTCCCCGATCTACGGCATTGGTCAGCATGAATGTTAATTCACTGGCGTTATGGATATCAATTACCTGTGATCCTGCATTCTTGCGATTGCGCTCATAATACAGGTTATCTTCGCGATCAGTTATTTTGGTGATGACAAAAGGCTCTACCTTTTTCCCGTTGTTTGCCATTACCCCGTACGCTTCAACCATTTCCAGCATAGGTAAGCCGCTACTGCCAAGAGCGAGGCTGAGATCACGGTTTAGAGGAGCTTCTATTCCGAGAGTTCTTGCAAGATCGATGACCTTTCCTATACCCACATCCTGCATCAGCCGGACACTGGCAGAATTTAGTGAACGTCCCAAAGCTTCCTGCAAAGTGACTTCTCCGAAATACTTATCTTTAAAATTAGACGGTCGGTATTCGCCTTCGGTTATAGGAGCATCATTTATTTTGTCCGTTGATTTATAGCCTTCCTCCAGCGCGGCAAGAAATACTAGGGCCTTAAATGCCGAGCCGGGAGGGCGGTGCGCCTGTGTGGCACGGTTGAACTGGCTTTTTGAATAATTTCGTCCGCCGACCATGGCAAGAATTGCTCCATCCTTGTGCATGACCAGCACGGCGCCTTCTTGCACGTTGTATTCTTCATCAAGATTGTCAAGCGTATCGGCCAGAGATGTTTCTGCTGCTTTTTGAATATCTGGCATCAAGGTGGTTTCTACGATCAGATCTTCAGAAGGCGGACCAATCAGATCGTCCAGTTGATCTAGTACATAATCAGTAAAGTATCTTGATGTGGTAGTTTCTTTACGCTTTTCTGCAGCTTGCTCTGGAACAGCGAATTTAGAGTTTTTGCCCAGAGCATTATCTGTGATGTATCCGGCATTCCTCATGGCCGACAAGACAATCCGCATCCGCTTGCGCGCAAGATCATGGTTATTTAGTGGCGAATAGCGGGAAGGGGCTTTTAGCAGGCCTGCAAGCATGGCAGATTCCTGCAAGTTCAGGTCTCTGGCCGATTTATTAAAATAAGTATTGGCTGCGGCTTCTACTCCATATGCACCGGAGCCGAAATAAACCCGGTTAAGATAGGCTGTAAGAATTTCATCTTTGGTCAGTTCGTTTTCCAGCCAGAAGGCCAGCAGGGCTTCCTGTATCTTCCGGCGTAGAGTTCGCTCATGACTTAAAAACAGGTTCTTGGCTAGTTGCTGGGTGATAGTAGAACCGCCTTGAACAACATCACCGTGCATCAGGTTAATGACAGCAGCCCTGGCGATGCCCAGGGGATCCATTCCGGCATGCTCATAAAACCTTCTGTCTTCAATTGCCATTACTGCGTAAATCAGTTCTGAGGGCAGGTCTTCCAGCGGAACAGCCATTCCCTTGAGTTCGCCATAGCGAGAAATAGTTGAGCCATCTGCTGCTTTTACAGTAATGGCAGTGCGGTGCTCAAACCGGGGGGAGCTGGTTATTTCTGGCAAGTCTCTCGCATACCAGGCAGTCAGCACTGCCAGGGCCAGAATGCCCCAGAGCCCGATTACAAAGAACCATTTGATAATTTTTAGCAGAATGGATTTTCTTTTCGGGGCATTCTTTTTCTTGCCGCCTTTTTTGTTCTGGCGGTTGTGTTTTTTCTTGCTCTTATCCTTTCCGGTTTTTTTTTCTTTTTTAACGGCCATTACTATCTGCTAAGTGCAATCTATCCAGTAGCGAAGCCGGTTTGGAAACCGGTCAGTTTTAGGAGTTTCATCTTTCAGGACGCCCCCAGCGAATTCAATAATACGTATAGCCGGGCGATTTTCAGGATCAACAGTCACAAGGGCACGATCTATGCCCAGATAATTCACGAAAGGAAGTGCCTTCTGAAGTATTTTTTTGCCGAACCCCAGGCCCTTCATGGAAGGGCGTATATCGAAATGTATGTGGCCTCCCCATCTTTCCAGATGCCAGTTTATCCTGTGCCGGATGTCGACAGTACCAATGTAGTGACCATCCTTGACCAGCCATAAAACAGTTTCAGGAACAGGTTCGACCCATTCCTGGTAATTCTTGTGGGGATAACCTTTGTTGGCCCTCAGAATTTTGACGAATTCCTCGAAATCTTCTGCAATGCGTTTGTAGTCATAACAGGTATAAAGGCCCTCTTTATGGTATTCCTTGAGGGCTTCCAGAAAGCTGTCTCTAAATTCTACACTAGGGCGAACCAGTTTTGCTGCAGGCATTTGTACTCTCAATATTTTACTATTTGAACACAGGATATTGGTTTTCTTTAATGAAAAAAACAACAAGAAACATATTAATACAAACGCTCGCCAGTTGACATAATATGGTAATCATGGTAAACCTATATACCCTAATAATAAGCAAGGTATAAAACATGGGAGACCTTTTCAAAAGAAGAGAAAAAATTATCTCGCCTGGCGATTTAGAGCCAATACATCCAAATTTAAAAATAGTGGGAACATTTAATACAGCTGCCACGCGGCATGACGGGCATTTTTATTACGCTGTGCGTGTAGTGGCAGAGCCTGAAAATCATCCGGAAGGGGTAAGGTTGGCACCTCGTTTTGAAAATGCCAATTTGAAGTTTGATTCAATTCCAGTGCAGGATATTGATACGAGTGACAAGGATCCTCGCCAGATTCTGTTGAAAACAGGTCAGTCGCGACTGCCATTTATTTCCTATCTGGAGATTATGCGTAGCAAAGACGGTTTCACAATGGACCCGGATTATCACGTTCGTATTTTGCCAGAGGGAGAAGGCGATGAATATGGCATCGAGGATTGCCGTATTGCTTCGATAGATGGGAATCATTACCTGACCTATACAGCGGTAACGAATGGTAAGGGGGGCGATAACGGTGTATTGCCGGTCCCCAATCTGATTACTACCAAAGATTTCACAGATTTTGAGCGCCATGGAAAAATATTCGAAGGCCCTGATAAAAACGTGGTGTTGTTTCCCGAGAAGGTAAACGGGCAATATGTGGCGCTTCACAGGCCTGATCAAAAAGAAGGCGGTTCAAATATTGTTCTTGCTCAAAGCACGGATTTGAAGAGCTGGTCTGCCGGATCACACCTGTCTATTGGGGGCGTAAGTCTTACCGATGGACATAGAGGAGCTGGAGCTCCGCCGATCAAGATAGAAGAAGGCTGGTTGGCGATTACGCACCAGAAGCTGGATAATCCCGCAGGAACGGAAAATAACAGTCCGTTTATTTATCAATCTCCCGCTTTTATCCTCGATAAGGATGACCCGTCCAAAATCATTGCAAGTACGGATGAGCCATTTATGAAACCTGAGGAGTCTTTTGAAAAAGAAGGATATTTCGGGAATGTGGTCTTCCCTACAGGTGCAATTATGCTTCCTGACGACGAGCTTTATATTTGTTATGGAGCTGCAGATGAATTCACAGGCGCGGCGATTGTCGATGTGAAAGAATTAAAGCAGCGCATGAAGCCTGTCGGCCCAGCGCCTGCACCTTGATAAATTCAGGTAAGGAATATTGTCGCCAGGCCGAGGAAAGCGAAAAAGCCTATCATGTCAGTAAGAGCTGTCAGAAAGACAGTCGACGAAACGGCCGGATCGCTTCCCATCTTTTCAAGTAAAATAGGAATGCTGGCGCCAAAGAAACCGGCAATCAGCATATTTATAATCAGTGCTGAACCGATTACTCCTCCCAGCAATATGTCCTGAAACCATAATCCTGCTACTGTCCCAACCAGAATAGCGAAAATTAATCCGTTAAAAAGGCCGACGGTGGTTTCCTTCCAGATCATTCGCCGCATGTTATGCCGGGAAAGATCTCGTGATGCCAGCGCTCTAACTGCCACGGCCAGTGCCTGAGTTCCGGCATTTCCGCCTATGGAAGTGACGATGGGCATAAGGATCGCAAGAGCGACAATTTTATCCAGTGTTGCATCGAATAATGAAATTATCAGGGAAGCCAGAAAGGCAAAATGAAGATTGAAAATCAGCCAGCGAATACGAGACCATGAGGTCTTCCAGAAGGATCGGTAAAGGTCGCTGCCTTCTACACCGCTCAGGGCCATAATGTCTTCATGAGCTTCTTCGTCGATAACATCAACAATGTCATCAATAGTAATAACCCCTATTAGTCTGCCACTCTCATCTACAACCGGGGCCGAGGATATATCATCGCGCCGGAAGATATGCGCGACTTCTTCCTGGTCCATGTCTGCAGGGATCGGGTGGATATTATCAAGACGAAGGCCTTCAATCTTCTCTGATCTTCTTGAACGAACAAGGCGGTTCAGCGGAATTTCACCGACCACGTGATAAGCGGGATCAATGACAAACACATCAAAGAAATCCTCAGGCAGTTCTTCGTCGGCGGCTCTCAGGTAGTCAATGGTTTTTCCAACTGTCCAGAATTGCGGGATGGCTACGAATTCCCGCTGCATAAGACGACCGGCCGAATCTTCAGGAAAGTTAAGACCTTCCTGCAATGCAATTCTTAGCCGGTATGAAAGCTTGTGGATAATATCGCGCTGAAATTCCGGTTCAAGATTTAGGATTATGTCGAGCGCGTCATCGCTGTCTAATTCGGTGACGATTCTTGCCACTTTGTCTGCGGACATTATAGAGAGCGTGTTTTTCCTAAGCTCTGGATCCAGATGGAAAAACACATATGGATCGAGTTCGTCAGCATAATTATCGAGGATAGCCTTACGATCCTCAAACTTGATTTTTTCCAGTAGTTCAGCAAGGTCTGCTTCACTCAGCTGAAGTATATAATTGCGGACGGTTTCAGTCTGGCCTTCCCGAAAGGCATTAAGAATAGAAGATATCAAGTCATCGCTCAAGCCCACAAGCGACTCTTCTTCCGTCATAACCGGTTCTTTCCCGGTTTCCGGTGTAAGGTTTTCCGTTTCGGTCATTCCGACCTCCGGGGGGGGGCTGAAATTAAAAATTAGAAACTTTCAATCAAATATAGTCTAATTATTAGTTCTGGC
>CAZJRT010000137.1:0-5641 GCA_964548445.1 uncultured Pseudobdellovibrionaceae bacterium | reverse complement strand
AGAACGTCTTATTGGCAGCTCTATCTCTTCCGATGAGGAAATAAATTTCCTTCTTAATGCCCATGAGCTTGCTCATGTGGGACAATCAATTGATGATGGGTCAATTCTTTTAGATGAAATAGATGCAGATCAAAAAGCTATAAACACCTATCTGGATGCAATAGAAGATGGCCACGTCTTAAAACCAGAAGCCCTTCAGGAATTTATCGATATGAGACTTGTGGGAAGCCTGGGCGCTGCTGGCTCAGATATAGGTTTCTTTTCGAAAGAGCAATCTGATCATACAACCCATTTCGCTCTTAATGCGAAAGGCAGCGAGGGCGGCTTACCAAAATTTACCGATGATGCATCAAAAGCCCAAATCAAAGGAATGACTACCGCAAATACTTATATAAACCATACTTTGGGGAATGACGAAATTAATAAAATGTTGGAAAAAACGGCCAAAGGACAAGACTTAGATGAAAAATCAAGAGAGTTATTAGGTGAATATGACTTGAAAGATATCGCAGCTTCTCAGGACATGAGGGTGAACGCTGCTGTCGATATAGGATCTAAATTATCAGCTGAGAACCCGGTAAAAGCCAGTGCAGTTGGCCAGTCCCTGATCGAACAGGGCTTAATAGAACAAGATTCTCCAGCGGCTGAATATATCGGTAAAATACATAGTTTCTTTGAAACACATGGGGATTTACTTACTAGCGACCCCGAATACATTGCAACCAAAGATTATTTCAATGAAGTACTGGGTAATTCTTCTACAGCTAATCAACAACAAAACACTAACATGTCAGAAGAGAACATGAATCAAGACAGCTCTGCCGCCTTGCAGCGACACGCTTTTAATACAGTTCCCTCTCCTTAAGCTAACGGACCTCACAATTGAGGTCCGTATTTAAATGCCCGTATTCAGATAAGCTTTCCAAAAAGACATTGATAAATATCAGCTTCATCTTCTTCATTTAACAATTTGATTGCAGAAGCTTCAATTCTCTTTCTCAAATTGCCTGAAAGCTTTTTCGATCGTTCAAATACTTCGATAAGTGTTTTGCTACAATCGTCTCCCGCAATGCGGTTAATATTAATTTCACCACAGGAAAAGCACATATGAACGATCATCAGATCGCCGATACGCCTTTGCCCATATTTATCCGGCGATTGCCATTTAAAAGTCAGAGCGACCGGCTCCATCATTCCGTGACAGGTTGAGGCCCGGTTACCAGGCTTTGTGTCAACATGCAAAGACCATAGACATAGGCTGCAATGGTTGCGATGCGCCGTTCCCATTATTTCGTTGGAGCCCATTACCGCCTTGCAGTTACAGCATCTGAAGTTGTTATGGTCGTATTTTCCCTTGTTTTCAAAATAGTAATTCGTTCCGAAGCGAGCCTTCCGCCCGCCGGATCTACGTCGATGTAAAGTCATTGGTTCTTGACCCCTCAATCAAGCGATTGAAAAGGGCAGAACAAAA
Organism: uncultured Pseudobdellovibrionaceae bacterium; assembly: GCA_964548445.1. GTDB lineage: Bacteria > Pseudomonadota > Alphaproteobacteria > Micavibrionales > Micavibrionaceae > RZZS01. The sequence goes on along the minus strand of CAZJRT010000137.1, from coordinate 4,170 downwards.
TCTCTGATTTTTTGATTGAAGAGACTTTGCCGCCAGCCTTGCCGTTTCTCACAGCGCTGACGGCGGGATATTACCGGTTGGTCAGACTATGAAACGACGAGAACGCTCCGGCCAGATGGGCCGGGGCGGTGCTGGGCACATTCTCAAATGTCTTAGAGCTAAACATCCAGTCTCCGTTTGGATGGCTTCTATCAGAACCTGTACATAATATCAAGCTTCTGTCTTTACCCAATATCTCATTTTCTGCATATTCCCGCTTGCAAATTACATAATTGGATGTAAAAAGATGTTATGCATGACAGGCAATTTCATCAAATCGGGTTGTTCCCGAAGCTGAATGCAGAGCTGTCGGAACTGGTATCCGGCGCACTGGACGATACCGTTATCGGAGTTTCCATTTTCCTGAAAGATCCGGCGAGCGATGCGGTATTCGCCGTTTCCAATCTCGCCAGCAACCGCGCTTTTGTCGCCGACAGGGTTGATCGACGCCTGCTGACGCCGGATCAGTCGATCGCATCCGCCGTCATGGAAAGCGGGAAGGCCGGGGCAATCATTAACGCTGGGAGCATTATGTGCCCCGAACACTCATGCCTGCATTTTGTGTCTCCAGACAAAAAAGCCCTTCTCCAGATAGCAAGATCGGCAGACATGGCCCGTACGCCTCTCAGGCAAGAAGACTTTATCCTGATGAATGCACAGGCTTCATTGGCTGGCTATGATAAAGTAGCAGATTTTTTCGGCCCGGAAATCAAGCAGGCTTTTCAGGCCCGGGCCGCTTACAAGCCAAACAGGATAATTATGTTATGCGATGTCTCGGGTTATACAGACATGGTTAATAATATTGGCTGCCGGGCCGCTGACAGATTTATGAACCAGTTCTATAACGAAACGGTTCTGGATTTATGCTCCTCGCATCACGCCTCAATTCTACGGGCGCCGGAGGGAGATGATTGCTGGCTGGGATTTGATTGCTCCGACGGCAAAGACTTGAAGAGCGTATTAAACAAATGCGCGCTTCCAATGGCAAATGATCTGATCGAGGGCTACAGAGATATTAAGCAACGTAGCGGACAACCAGATTATCCGCTGCGAATATCTGTTGCCTTTGGCGAAGTATCCTCGAATGTTGTTGGCACACATATCAAGTATCAGGGAAGTGTATTCATAACCGCCAGGCAACTTAACGAAAATGCCCCCAGAGGAAATGACTGCATTGCGATAGATCCCGAGGCGAAAGCTTTAACCAGCGTACGCTATCTTAAAAAGATGCAAAGAGATAACCCATCACTTCAAATTCTCTAAATCGTAAATACAATTCTTATTTCTAATTAACCATAAGTAATCATTCTTGAAATTCGGCTACCCACGGAACAAACCGTCCGGCTAACAGTAAGTAGTATGAAAGAAAAGGAGAATTATTATGGCTTATGCGCACAATCTTGCCAGAGAGATAAATGTCTATCAGTCCTGGTTGAAAGAGCTTGAAGAAAAGCCTGCAATTGAAAGCCCGGAGGAAGCTTATGCAGTAGTAAAAGCTGTTATTCAAACTTTGAGAGACAGACTTACTGTCGATGAAGCTGTGCATTTAAGCGCCCAGTTACCATTAATTGCACGAGGAGTGTTCTTTGAAGGCTGGCAGCCATCTGCCGTGCCGCAAAAGTTCGGACTGCAGGAGTTCTACAACAAGGTTCATGAACGCCTTGGCGGCAAATGCCCGCAGGCAGATGAAGCATTGCTTTCCAGTTATGTCTTCGAGCTATTGCGCGAGCATATTTCAGAAGGGGAAATGGAAGATGTGAAAGACAATCTACCCAAGGAATTCTCTCCACTTTTCGCCTGAAAAAACAAAGGAGAATATAATGGGCATAGAATATTCAAGATAATAAAGCGGGTGTATATGGCATTACACCTGTTCTTCTTTATCTGGTGCCCGTTGGCCGCTTAATTCTGGCAATCCGGACAAAGATAACTGCTTCGCCCGCCGACCTTTACTTTCTTCACCTTCCCACTACAGCGAGTACAATCGGCCCCTTCTTTACGACGAGGAAGAATCCAGCTGTCAGGCATTTTCTCAGGATCAGCATGGCGATCAATAGCTGTTTTGAGCACATGCAGCATTGCGCGGTGCAACCGGGATATTTCATCGTTGTCTAACTCTTTTGCTTTGCGGGCCGGACGAAGGCCTGACTGGTAAAGAATTTCATCAGCATAAACATTTCCGATACCGGAAATATGCTTTTGATCCATCAGGACCTTTTTGATGTCGGTATTCCTGCCCTTTATCAGCGAAGTGAAATTATCCATAGACCAATGTTCAGATAAAGCATCCGGGCCGATATCATGATCTGCTATATATTTCTCAACATTATCAGCAAAACCAACTTTGCCCAGTTTTCTTTGACAGACAAAAGCCAGATGATTGCCATTACTGAAAATTATATCAAGCCTCGTGTGTTTGGGCAGATCTTCTCCTTCTATATATTCCAGATAACCGGCCATTCCAAAATGAAGTACTAAAAAGCCGCCATCTGAAAGCGTCGCAAACAAATTTTTACCGTGACGGGAGGATCAGGAAAATTCCTGATCTTTCATCTTTCCCTCAAGTTCGCGCGCCGGGATGCTTTCCAGCATCTCTGGCGACTTTACTTCCATCGAAGAGATCTTTTGTTTAAGTGAGGTCTTTTCCAGATATTGCCGGTAATTTTCTACGTCTGGCAACTCGGGCATTATGCGGCCTCGGCTTGCAGTCTGGTCCCGGTATGTTCCTCGATGGTCGCCTTCAGACGGTCTTCCTGTTCTTCGCTGAGCGAAGTATGAATGATCTCGCCATCATATTTTGAAAGTTCTTTTATAACCTTGTCCGGCGTTATCCTGCGAACAAGGATAAACAGAGCAGAACTATCCGGCTCAATATTTGCTCCTAAAGCCTTGATAAAGTCGTCGCTGATACCGTAATCGGCCAGTGAACCGGTAATGGCCCCAAGACCACCGCCAATAGCTGCACCGGTAAAAAATCCTGCCAACGGGTTCAAAAACAAAAGCCCCACCAGAATACCGATAAAACCGCCCCAGGCCAAGCCTCCGGAAAGCTGGGCAGCCACCAGATTAACAGCTTGATTAAGCTTCACTTTACCATCGGGTTTCCGCTCAACAACACATGCATCCTCCAAGTCTATCAGATGTCCTTTTTCCATTCTGCGTAATTCGTTAAGTACTCGATCAGCTTCATGTCTTCCCTTGAAAGCAACAGCAATCAATTCACTCATTTATTAATTCTCCTTATCTTTGATTGATCCATGATTTCACCTAAATCAATGAGTGAAAAAGAAGAATTGTTCCTGAACATTTTCACTGTCTGCCCGTTGGAATGAAAAACAAGGAGGAAAAATGGATACTGAATTACAGATCGTTTTTAAAAATCTGGACACTTCACAATCGCTTGAAAAGCTGATCCGCGAAAAAGCCGATAAGCTCGAACTCTATTTTCAGCACATTATCGATGCGCGGGTAATTATCGAGAAACCTCACAAGAGCCAGCGGCAAGGCAATTCTTTTCATGCCACTATTGAAGTAAACATCCCCGGACGCAAACTTGTGGTAAGCCGGGAACCGGGCGACTTTTCAAGGCATGATCATGCGGTGGCAGTAGTTAATGATGCCTTTTCTGCAATGTACAAACAGCTTGAATCGCATTCACAAAAAATCAGGGGTGATGTCAAGCAACATGATATTCCGCCGCAGGGTAAAGTACTCCGAAAATTCCCGGAACAGGATTACGGATTTATCCGCATGTCTGATGGCCGCGAAGTATACTTCCACCGCAACAGCGTCATAAATCCCGGATTTGATGAACTCGAAGTCGACCAGCCCGTAAGGGTCGTCTATGCGCAGGACGAAAGCCCGATAGGGCCACAGGCAACAACTGTCGAAGCTATAACCGACATGCAATATGTCGAAGCAAGACCTATTTAAAATATGTCGAATCAACATGTTAAAAGATGAAACTTTTCTATTGGTTTCCTGTTGGTAGCTGCAACATGTTTATTCAAACAGAAGAACAATCCAGTCAGGCCTATCCCGATTCTGCCGTAGACTTGCTACGTCAGGAGGCAATAGCCGTACCCTCATCTGAGAGCCCGCACTTCGGTGAATAATTCGATCATCTCGGGG
>CAZJRT010000136.1:0-5657 GCA_964548445.1 uncultured Pseudobdellovibrionaceae bacterium | reverse complement strand
GTAGTTACATTGTTTTCCATAAACAATGCCGGCCTTGGTCATCTTCTCTGGGGGAGTAGTTTAGTTGCTGAATATATTATCATGGCAAATACAGCGATGTTTTTTGCTATGGTTCTGCAAAGCGCACCTGCCGGAGCCCTTATTACGCTGGCCTTTTACGTACTGGCAAGACTGATTGGACAGCTAACCGGCATTGCTGCTTCCAGCCTTGTCCACGATTTCTATGATTATCTTGGCTACATATTACAGGGTATTTCAGTTGTAATACCGCGGCTGGATCTCATGGGGCAGACATCATGGCTGATCTATGGTGATGTAGACCTTATCTGGTTTGGTATTGTCTTGGTTCAGGGGATTGTGTTTACATCTGTTGTTGTCTGGGCTGCAACAGTAGATCTTGTTCACCGGCAGTTCTAGTTATGAACAAACGCTTTGTCTATTTGATTTTTGCTGTTTCCCTTTTTGCCAATGGAGCCTTCTGGCTTGGCATGAAAAATACCAGAGCTGCCTGGGATAATGTACCACCTGTGCCGACCAGATCAGGCGCTATAAATATGGCACTGGGAGACCCGCAATTTGCATACAGGGCAGTGGGTACATTCCTGCAGAATTTTGGTGATAGCGGTGGGAGAACAGTTCCGCTTCACGAATATGATTATGACAGGTTAGTCGATTGGTTTTTTCTGGCCGATTCGCTGGATCCGGAATCAGATTACATTAGCCGGATAGCTGCATATTATTACGGAGCGAGTCAGGACCCGGAAGACGTTAAAAAAATGCTCGGTTTTCTTGAGAAGGTCGGCACCAGAAATTCCGGGAGAAAATGGCTGCTGCTGGCATATGGTATGAAGATAGCAAGACATGAACTGAAAGACATGGATACAGCTTTGCATTTTGCTAACCTGCTGGCGTCTTTGAACCGTCCGGATTTGCCGGACTGGACCAGAAGGGCGCCAGCGATTATCCTGAGTGCTAAAGGGGAAAAGGAAGCAGCTTATGATATTCTTGTGAATATGCTGAAAACCGAAGCCGAAACCATGCACCCCAATGAAGTTAATTTTATAGTTCACTATATTTGTGAAGACCTGTTGAATAGACGTGAAGCGCGTGCGAATCCCTTATGCCGTGATATTGTAAATTGATGGACGTTTCCCAGTTACGTTTTACATTTCCAGAGCTTATTGCGCTGCTTGGTATGTCTCAGGCGGTGTTTATAGTTGTATACATGCTTTTCCGTACCCGGATGCTGGTCAGGGAAGGGCTGCCGCTTGCTTATTTTTCAGTTTTGGCAGGGGCTCTTTTTCTGGATGCTGGTCAGCGGATGCTGGGCTATCACCTGGAATATTACCCATTATTGCAATGGCTGTTGTGGTTTGCCGGTCCGCCATTGAGTGTTTTGCTGATTTTTCAGATTGCTCAAATTACCCGTATGCCATCATTGCGACATTTCCGGGTGCTTCTCCTGTTGCCTGCTGCTTTTGTACTCAGCTACTGGATTGCCCGTGCGGATGAAAGCTGTTCAACGGTTCTGGGGTGCAGTTCTTTTCGGGAACTGCTGATCGTATCCGGAATAGTAGCCGGAACAATAGCTTTACTTGAGATCTGGTTTGGCCGGGGATTGCTGGACAGCGTGCGGATTCAAAAGAACGGTAAGGAGCGTTACTGGCTTATTATCATGCTGGTTATGATGAACCTGGCGTTTTTGGGGCTGGCGCTGGTGATGCTCAGTGAATCTGCCAGTGCGCAGCAAGCTATCATGATTCGGGGAATACTGGCCATAAGCCTATTGTACCTGGCCAGTACGAGCCTCTTTCGTATTTATCCTCAATCAATAGGGGGGATTCCGGGACGAGGAGAAGAAAAGCAACTTAGCGATTTTGAAATTGAGATGGCCATGAAAATCGAGAAGCTTCTGGAACTGGATAAGGTGTATCAGGAAGCTTCGTATTCCCGGACGGACATGGCCCGCGAGCTTGGAGTTTCAGAAGCTGTCCTTTCCAGGGTAATTAATTTTCATTTTCAGAAAAGCTTTCCGAACCTTCTTAATGAACGCCGGGTTGAAGATGCCAAACGTTTATTACGTCAGACGGCAGTCCCCATTCGCCAGATAACCGAAGAAGCGGGTTTTAATTCTCTGGCATCGTTTAATCGGGTGTTTAAGGAATTGACGGGAGTAACGCCTTCCGCTTACCGGCAAAATAATACGGAAATATAAGCACTCCTCATTTTGTCATTTTGAGTATTTATACTGTTACTTTGAAGATACGGATCTTCTAATCTTAAGTCTTTGTTTAGAAAATTCAGTCAAGCTTGGCAATATATGCTGTACAATGGGGGCGTAAAAGCTAAACTATTAGCCTGGAAATGGCTTCCTTTCTTCAGAATTTTTCAAGTAAATCGAACCACGAAGGAGAATAAACTAATGAAACTAGAAATGAACCAAAAGGGTTTCACCCTGGTGGAACTTGCGGTTGTGATGATTATTATCGGCCTGCTGATTGGCGGGATCCTGAAAGGTCAGGAACTTCTCACAAACGCGCATGTAGCTTCCACTATCACGCAAATGCGTGGCATTGATGCTGCTATCAATACTTTCCGCGATTCCTATGCCGCTCTTCCGGGCGATATGAGAGATGCTCAAACTCGCTTGCCTAACTGTACTGCTGCAACCAACTGTCAAGACGGTGGTGGCGGCGGTACTGCCGGTAATGGCCGTATCGATCAGCTTCCTGGAGTTGCCAATACTGTAGCAGGAAATGAGAATGTCCAGCTATGGCGGCATCTGTCGGCTGCTGATTTAATCGGTGGCGTGGATGATTCCGGCGATGTTACTTCTTTTGGCGCCGCTCTTCCTGCCGGTAATATTGGCGGTGGTTTTACTATCGGCTTCCATGTTGGTGGTGCAGGGCTTAACGGTCAGGCAAGTGGACCCAATCCTCGTCAGGGGCATTATCTTGCACTGACTGGAGTTCCTGATGCTAATGTTGGCGGGGCGGCTACTTCTGTTATTGATGCAAGTCAGGCTGCTCGTATCGACCGTAAGCTCGATGATGGCTCGCCTGAAACCGGTTCAGTTATCGGTGCTCAGGAAGGTGGACTTACAGCCTGTATAAATGGCGGTATTTATGATGAAGCCAGCAATCCTGATAGCTGCGCTATTTACTTCCGCGTACAGCAATAATTGCTGAAGAAATAAAAATTAAAGGCCCCGTTTTACGGGGCCTTTTTTTATCCATGTAACTAGTCAAAATTTTAAACCGTTTTCTTCTTGCTGCTGATGGCATCTATGCCTGTCTTCAACATATCAAAGGGCAAGGGAAGCAAGATGGTATTTCCTTTGGCGTTGGTGAAGTCGCCGATCGTTCCTAGGTAACGAAGCTGCATTGCTTCGGGACGCTTGCCAAGGATCTCAGCGGCCTGATCGAGGCGCTCGGCGGCTTGATATTCACCTTCGGCATTGATGATCTTGGAGCGCCGGATACGTTCTGCTTCTGCCTGCTTGGCGATAGCGCGAACCATGGTCGGGTCGATATCTACATGTTTGATCTCAACATTGGTTACCTTGATACCCCAGCCATCTGTCTGGGTATCCAGTATCTCCTGTATATCGTTGTTTAAATGGTCACGCTTGGTAAGGATGTCATCAAGCTCGTGCTTGCCCAGAACAGACCGCAAGGTGGTTTGAGCGAGCTGGCTGGTAGCAGAATAGAAATCCTCAACCCGGTTGATGGCATGGCCCGGATCTACCACGCGATAATAAACAACAGCGTTCACTTTGACGGAAACGTTATCGCGGGAGATTACGTCTTGAGACGGGATGTCTTCGGTGCGGATACGCATGTCCACCAGAACGATCTGCTGAATTCCAGGCAAGACCAGTTGCAGTCCCGGTCCACGGGTGCCGGTAAATTTACCGAGAGTATAGACGACACCGCGTTCGTATTCCTTGACGATACGGATTGCCGAGACGAACAGGACGAATAGTCCGACGACTACAATAATTAATATCTGAGGCACTTATTTTCTCCTTCTATTGGTCTGCTGGTTTGGGTTTATTCTTTGCGGATAATCAGCGTCAGGCCGTCAACGGCGCTAACCAGAACCGTATCTTCTTTTGTAAGATCAAACGGTTCGCTGGATCTTGCCTGCCAGTTTTCACCTTGTATGTGGACGCGGCCTTTATCCTTTGACCATTCCACTACTTTTGCATGCTGGCCGACCATACTTTCTGTACCGGTACTAACCTTTTTGCGTATGGATTTAACGGTAAGCCAGATAACAAGACCCATGATCATGGCGCCAAGAACGCCGATCCCCCAGATAACTCCCAGATCCAGCGCCATTCCCGGCATGTCAGGTGTTTCAAACATAATTGTTGCTCCAAATAAGAATGCGATAAAGCCGCCAATCCCCAGAATGCCGAACGAAGGCACAAATGCTTCGGAGGCCATGAAGGCAAGACCGACCAGAAGTAATATAATTCCGGTTGCGTTTACCGGGATGATGTTCAGTGCAAACAGGGCTGCAATCAGGCATATAACCCCGATTGTTCCCGGTATCATCGTGCCCGGATTATAAAACTCAAGAATTAGTCCATAGATGCCGATAGTAAGCAGGATAAAGGCTACATTCGGGTCGCTTATGAACGATAGCAGCTGAGTACGCAGCTTAGGGGGCATTTCAATTACTGGTGCTCCGGCTGTATCCAGCGTGGCTGTTTTGCCGCCCTTAAGGTTAACACTGCGCCCATTAATGTCGTTGAGTAACTGCTTTCTGCTGGTGGCTATGAGGTCAATAACCTTTATTTCCAAAGCTTCACTGGAAGTGATACTGCGTGCTTCGGTGACGGCCAGTTCTGCCCAGTCGGCATTGCGATCTCTAAGTTCTGCAATTCCGCGGATAAAGGCTGCGGTATCTTCGAGGGCCTTGCGATCCAGGGCATCTTTATTGGTATCATCCTGCTCTTCGTTTTTTTCCTCATGCTCCTGCGGACCGAAAGGACTGCCCATCTGGATTGGTGTTGCTGCTCCTACGTTGGTGCCACTATCCATCGCGGCTATATGCGAAGCGTAGAGGATAAATGTTCCTGCGCTAGCTGCATGAGCTCCCGGAGGCGTTACCCATACAGCTACCGGTACAGGAGATTCCAGAATGGATGTCACCATGTCGCGAGTGGAAGTTAATAATCCGCCCGGTGTATCAAGCTCAATCACAAGCAGTTGCGCACCTTCTTGCACAGCTGCGGCGATACCCTGATCGAGATAATCGGAAAAGGCGGGACTAATGGCCCCGTCCATTTCAAGAACCAGAACAGGGGCTGTTTCCTGCGCGTAGGCAGGCAGGCAAAGCAGGGCGGAGAAAACAACAAAAATAACAGGCAGAATCTTTTTCATGATGAAATGAAACCATAAATCATTGCTTTTGCAAAACGATTTAGGGCGGAGTTACTGCAAGTAAATATTTAATTGTGGTCGGAAGGATTAGGCGGCCTTGGACTCGATCGTACCCAGTTCCTTTACCAGCGCATCACCCATTTCGGACGTGGATACAAGCGTACAGCCTTCGGCCATGATATCGCCGGTGCGTACGCCTGCATTCAAAACATTTTGCGCGGCTGTATCAATCATGCCGGCCAAGTCGCCGCGTTCCATTGAGTA
>CAZJRT010000135.1:0-5687 GCA_964548445.1 uncultured Pseudobdellovibrionaceae bacterium | reverse complement strand
ATAAGGGTAGACCAACCATTGCTTCAAAAATCGCTTTAATCCATCCGCCGACAGAAAAAAAGAAATAAGGAAACGACGTGAAAGGTAAAACGGAATAAAGCAGAAACCCTACCAGCAGACCGGTAGTCGCGAGTGTCATGGCAATACTGGACATGGAATCCGCCATGGAGCCGGGCGCATTATTCAAAATTCCCAGCAAGCCCCCGAAAGTTATACCAACTGAAAAACCGAAAGCATTCAGGGAACTGTCCACCAGGCTCTTCCCGACCATTGAAAGCTGCGCGAGCGGGTGTACATCCTGATTATGTTCACTGCGCAATTCAAACAGACCAGTCGTGCCGAAAATTGCATTAATACTGTCAATGAAAGGGTTGCTGGTGGCTAAGTGTTCACGGTCTCCGCCGCCAGCGTCAACAGATTGAATCGCTGTAGCTTCATTTTGCCAGAGCATATAAGCGAAGCGTTCTACGCGGGCAACGTCTGCATCCTCTGGTCTGTTGAATTTAGCCACTCGTCCGTCACCAAGCACAGGATTAAACTGGTCGCTACCTGAGGAATCCTGGTTGTTAGCTCTTCGTTGTTCGAGGATCTGTTCCAAAGCATCCGGCCATCGGGAGGGCTGTGGAATACCATGGATTGCAGCAGTAAAGCCGCCATTTAATTCGGCAATAAAATTATACCAGATGGCCGCGCCGGCCCAGCCCTTGTCTCGGATAAAATCCGGTACCCGGTTCCAGTTTTCCGCCTGATATGTTGCCTCCAGTTCCAATGCTGCTTCGATCAGTTGATCGATTGCTTGCTTGTTCAGGTTAAGCAAGGCAACCAGATCCTGGGTATCAGGAATTGGGTTTTCTTCATTTAGCAGTATGTTTCTTGCAATGTTACTGCCGTATTCGTGGAAATCAGTATAATGCCATCCTAACAAGATAACCTGTTCATAGTAGCCTATCACAGCTGCATACATGGAGATATTAACCCCTTCGGCAATACTCCCCACACCGGTTAATCCTCCTCCTTCGGCCAGATCCTGATAGACTACACCAGGGTTAACCAGCACTATCTCGCCACACCAGGGGTAGACGTGGCCTTTTTCGGTTGGGTAAAGATCGGGATTATATTCCCCGAAACGAATAACGATATCGCCATTGTTATGAAACAACAGAGCATCTCTCAAATAAGTTTGTTCGGGACCCGGGGCCCGGGGAGAAGTTATGACATCTTCGGGGGGCTGCAGGTCGAGGAATCTGGCACCGTCTACCTCACCAGGACCGGGGTGCCTGACTAGATAGGGCTGTATAAAGCGGTTATGCAGAATACGCTCGGCATATTTACAGGCTGTGGCGGTCTGCATGAACTGGAGGAGCCCGCCAAGCTCGGGAACATTCGGTCGACCTACCCATAGCTCCTCACCAATGATCGTACTGTTCATTATGTCCAGCCCGTCATTAAAGGTCAGCCAGAGATTGGTTGCCATGGAGGAACCTATACGAGCGGCGTGCAATACTCCCATCTGGGCAATGTTCAGATTGTAAACAATAGGCACGATCAGGAAGAAGAAGAATATGAGCCTGACCGGCGCCCATAATTTATTAAACCGGCGCCCGAAAGGCGTTCCGTAAGCTGCCGTTTCTCCAACAGTAGTGATAGTGAAATAGATAATCAGGAGCACGCCAACCAGAAATAGGCCATAGCAATAAAAGGCCAGAGTTTCATGCAAGGCTACCTGAAAGGGAGTGGGGTACGGTCTGGCTTCATAAGGAAGCGGCCATGCTCTCGTATCAAGGCATTGCGCACCTGTCATCACGCAGGAATTAAACATTTCCGGGATTCCGAAAACCAGATCCAGAAGAATAAAGGCTACGTCCTGTTCAGGAAAAGGAGTGATGAATACTTCAAATGGATCTGTAGGTATGTAAATGCCTGCATAGTTGGTTAGCGCCAGCGCCGGAACAGTAAAAAGCGATAAGCCCAGCACAACAAATTGCAGGATAAACATTGCCAGTCCGGTTAGGATTGTAAAGAAAACCAGTATCTGGTCAGCGTGTTTAAGATCCCATGTTATATTATTCGCAGCCTCGGCCACTACGTGTTTAACGCCAAAATTTCCGCGATTATGTGGTCTTAAATAGGCGTGAGTATTGGGTAGAATTCGTACAGCATTAAAAACATAAGCTATGGATGAAGCCAGCAGCCCTCGGCCAGGGCCCAGAAGGCGCATTAACCGGGGCAATATTCCGGGCAATATTGCATATTTTGCTACTCTTTTTTTTGTTAATCCATCCATCTAATTTACTATTGTCCCGGTTGACCTTTGGAGGGCGAAATAATTTCCCTGATAGTCGCGCCACCTTGCCTTGCCGATCCAGCCATCTGACTGGTAACAGAGCCGCCACCGATAGCAACGGTTTGCATCATGCCGGCTGTCGGGTCGTCGGATTGATCGCCGAATGTGGATACGCTTGAGCCCATCCATCGCAGGATCTGGTTCGGTACGAGATAGACCATCTTGAACGAGGAGACGCCTATCATGTAAACAACGATTGTATAAATTATTGTGAAGAAGAATTCGTCGACAGCGCCACGATAAAATTCCAGATTGGTCCAGTCCGGATTATTTCCATTTTCAATATCAAAACCAGTCAGATTGTGAATGACCAGATCAAAAATGTCATTAAGTACTCGTACCAGTGCAGCGAACAGCAATATGCTGCCGAGCAATCCGAAAAGCATCAGGATCGGTCGAAGGAAAATCTCGAATATCAGGTAATATCCGTTTGCTGCGGCATCTCCAGGCAGTCCCTGTCCATCGATGCGGATGTGGGCCAGGGCCCATAAGGGAACACCAACCATTGCCTCAAAAATACCCTTTATCCAGCCACCTACGGAGAAGAAGAAATAAAGGAACGGCAGGAACGGAATGACATAGAACAGGGCAAATCCAGCTGTCAGACCGATCATGGCAAAGGTTAGTAGCAAGCCACTGGCAATACTGGCGATGTTACCGTTAAAGGGTAGCATCAGGCCGCCAGCTCCGATAGAAAGACCGACATTTCTGATCGTGCTTTCAATAAGACCCTTACCTACAGCTGATAGCTGCGCTAAAGGATGTATGTCGGCGTTCTGTCGGATATTGAACAAACCTTCAGTTCCGAAGAAATAGTTGATCAAATCGATTACCACATTCCCGGTATGTGATATTTGTTCGTGGTTCATACGGCCTGCATCTTCTCCCTCAAATATCCTGTATGCATCATACTCGGCATCATAAACAGCAGTATTGGCCGCCGGGTCGAACTGCACGGTAAATCCATCCGCCATGACCCGGTTGAACCTGTCAACGCTCGGCACATCGGCATCATGCTGTCTTTTCTCTTTGACAACATATTCAAGTACGGCTGGCCAAAGTTTAGGTCTTGGAATATTAAAGGCGGCGGTCGTTACTGCTCCATTCATTCGTGCGATTCTGTTATACCAGATAGAAGCCCCGGCCCATCCGTAATCAAGCAACTCCTGAGGAATATCAAAATCGCCCGCGGCAGCTTGTTCCAGCACGCTTTGTTCAATTTCCTCGCGGAATAACTGTGAATAATACTCCATATCATCGGCCCGCATCCACTCGACCGGAGCCTGAGCCGGAACGGCATGTTTAGGCAGATTACGCCTTGCAATTATCTCTCCATCAATTTCATACCAGTCATAAATATTGCGAAGTTCATTATAGTAGAACTCCAGCAATGTCTGTGCGCCCGGCTCATCAAGATCTACTACCGGGATAAGGAATGAGCCGCAAACCGGGTTTACAAAGCCTTTTTGCAAGGGGAAAGCTTCCGGATCTATATATCCAAAGCGGACTTCCATAGTTTGATAATTGCTGAAGTCCAGGGCCTGCTGATATCCGGTTGACATATACGGTAGAGAACTGGGGGCTGCCAGCTGACTTTTTACAAGAAAAGGTTCAATCTGCTGATCATATATGAATAAGTGAGAAGCCCGGCAGGTTTGAGCCGTGAGCATAAATTGCAATAACCGATCCAGTTCCGGCACTTTTGGCGTTGCAATCAAATCCATCTGATCGCCGAGATAAGTCCCCGTAAGGACCTGGTTAAACAGTAGCCAGGCATTGGTTGCAAAACCCGACCCCCATTTAGCTGCATATAAAGTTATGTACTGGCCGGAGTTAAGGCCGGTTAATCCTATAGGCACCAGCAGTCCAAGGGCTACAACCATTCTGATCGGTGCCCATACGTGATTAAACCGTCGGCCAAAAGGTGTTCCGTCCTGAGCGGTTTCGGTAACTATTGCGATTATGAAATAGCAGAAAATAAGAACGGCGATGACCATTAACGCAATACTGTAAATCCTGAACATTGCATGTAATGCATAGTGCAGCGGGAATGGGAAGGGCCCATCAGAAACTGTGGAGCCAAGACACGGCTGGTTTAAGGCGACACAGGAATTGAACATATCCTCAACGCCGAAGACCCGATCAAGCATAATAAATGCAATATCATTCAAAGGGTTATCGGTGACGAAAAATTCGCCATAGTTGCTGGGCATTGCTGCCAGCGCCGGGTGTATCATGAAAGAAAACACCAGTATGCAGCACTGCATAAAGAGAATGACCAGACCTACCAGCAGAGAGAAGTAAACTATCACCTGATCTATATGATCTCGGTCGAACTTGAGATTTCGACCGGATTCGGCCAGCACATGGCGCAAGCCAAAACGTCCGATATTCGGTGTAAGAGTGTAGGGGTGCCGGGCGGGGAGCAGTCTCACGGACTGTAAAATCATGGCCATGAAAAAGGCAATATGAGCAAAGCCGGAACTGGCCAGATCCCTCATCATGGGGACGATGCCCGGCATTAGCGCAAATTTGAATACTTTTTTCACCTTTACATCCATAGCTCTTAAATCCTAACCCCTAACCCTGTTTCCAGTTAAATTATTTGGAAGTTATTGGCGGTATTGGAGGCTTGCCGCCTCCGCCTCCGCCTCCGCCGCTACCTTCGCCGCTAATAGAACCGCTGCCTTTTCCGGATCTTAATTTGCCGGCAAGTCCTCCTGCCATGCTGCCACCAAGTTGTGCAACGTCTCTCAGTCCACCCGCAACTTGCTGACCTACCGTGGCACCGCCAATAGAAGCGTAACGTACCAGGTTCTGTGTCGGGTCTTCGCGACTGTCAGAGAAGGTGGCCACGCCCGCACCCATCCAGCGTAATATGCTGTTAGGAATAGTATCGATGAGTTTAAATGAGGCCGTGGCCATCATGTACAAAATGAAGACATAAATAATCGTGAAGAAGAATTCATCGATAGCGTGACGTTTGTACGTCAGGTCTCCGACGATTACTACTATAGGGTCAGCGTCTTCAAAGCCGGTAAGGTTTACGATGATCAGATCGAAGATTTCATGTAATACTCTGGCCTGTGCGGCAAAAATAGTTATACCGGCAATGAGCCCGAAGACGCATAAAATTGGCCGGACAAAAATTTCAAAAATAAGAAAATAGCCGTTCGACGCTAACTCACCGGGGAAGCCATTGCCATCGATCCTTAGGTGAGCCAGAGCCCACAACGGAACGCCGACCATAGCTTCGAATACACCTTTTACCCATCCCCCAACAGCAAAATAGAAATACATGAATGGTAAGAACGGAATTATGTAGTACAGCACAAATCCGGCA
>CAZJRT010000134.1:0-5697 GCA_964548445.1 uncultured Pseudobdellovibrionaceae bacterium | reverse complement strand
TTAATATGAAACCCCTTCCCTTTGTACAGGCTGAATACTCCTGTGTATTGCATATTGCAAGACTCGTTATTCTGGTTCGCAATTGTGATTTTTTGTGCTATAACTCTTTTCAGACAACATCAAGGTTACCAGAAGCTTGGCTATTAGATACATTATATACTTTGGTATATATTTAATAGAACGTGTTGCACACTTATGTGTTCGGGGTTAAGACTACATATATTCAGGAATTAATCTATACCAGTATAAGTTATTCCCGAAGCGTAATTCCGAGTACTTTCTTTTAACTCAATAATGAATTTCTAGAGATGATGGAAAAACAGAAAAAACGAGCAGTAAAGACAAAAGGTAGCCCTACATTGGTCGATCAGCATGTGGGCAATCGTTTGCGCAAACGCCGTACATTTCTTGGATGGAGCCAGGAGAAGCTGGCAGACGCCGTGGATGTAACTTTTCAGCAGGTACAAAAATACGAAAAGGGTATGAACAGGATCAGCGCCAGCAGATTGTTTCAGTTTGCAGGCGTACTGGACGTACCTGTTTCATACTTCTTCGAGGAATTTGCTGTAAAAGATCATCATATGGCTAATCTGCCCGGTCTTGGGGACACTTCTCAGGCAGAATTTCAGGGCAGCGATGTGTTCGACAGGAAAGAAACGATTGAACTGATCCGCACTTATTATTCGATCGGAGATGCAAAACTTCGCAAGGATCTTTTCCGCTTAATCAAATCTATGGCTGATAATATAAACAACAATAATTAGAAATTTCGGCTTTTTGAGATTGACTTTTTCCTGTGAAAAGTAGTTTTTTGTGGGAAACGCTTTGATTTTAATCGAGAAAGACCGGAAGAAAACATGACCAGCTGCTCATCAGTCGTATCCCTACCGCAATCCAATCCTCTTAAGGATTATATATTTACAAGTGAATCCGTAGCCGAAGGTCATCCTGACAAAGTTTGTGACCAGGTATCGGATGCGCTCCTTGATTTGTATATCAAACACAACCCTTTATCACGTACAGCTATCGAAACGGTAGTGACGAGCGGCTACGTTGGTATCATTGGTGAAGTCAGCGCTCCCGATACGGTAACAAAACCAGATATCGAAAACACTGTTCGGGAGACAATCCGCAAGATTGGTTACGAGCAGGAAAATTTCCACTGGCGTGACGTCGAGGTAGATATTCGCCTGCACCAACAATCATCGGATATTGCCATGGGTGTGGAAGGCTCCGGTGATAAAGAAGAAGGTGCAGGAGATCAGGGTATTATGTTCGGCTATGCATGCCGGGAAACTGATATTCTTATGCCTGCAGCGATTCATTTCTCACACCATATACTGCGTTCACTTGCTCTTTCTCGCCATGCAGGAGAGTTACCCGATCTGGGGCCGGATGCCAAATCGCAGGTAACACTTGAGTACCATGATGGAAAACCTGTAAGAGCTGCCTCTGTTGTCGTATCGACCCAGCACAGCGACAGCATTGACCAGCAAAAAGTTCGTGAACTCGTACGCCCGCACGTCCTGAAAATCCTGCCAGAAGGCTGGATGTGCCCTGAAGACGAGTTTTACGTTAATCCCACAGGCCGATTTGTAATTGGTGGTCCAGTTGGAGATGCCGGCCTCACCGGCAGGAAAATCATAGTAGACACCTATGGCGGATCAGCCCCTCACGGTGGTGGTGCCTTTTCCGGCAAAGACCCTTCAAAAGTTGATCGTTCTGCTGCCTATGCTGCTCGTTACCTTGCAAAGAATGTGGTAGCCGCCGGATATGCTGATCGCTGCACGATTCAACTTTCCTATGCAATCGGAGTTGCAAAGCCGATTTCTGTCTATATCAACACACATGGTACTGGCAGCGTAAATGAGCAAGTGCTCTCTAATGCTATCCAGAAAGTCATGGATCTAAGCCCCAGGGGTATCCGTGAACACCTGCAGCTTAACCGCCCTATTTACGCCCGAACAGCTGCATACGGTCATTTTGGCCGTTCTCCCGAAGCTGACGGTGGTTTTTCATGGGAAAAGACCGATCTTGTTGATGAGCTCCAAAAAATCCTTGGCTGAAGCCAGACAACGCAAGTTTTACGGTAGAAGGCAAGGTCGTCCGCTTACTGATTCCCGACTGGAGGTACTTGATCGTATCTTGCCACGGATTTCGCTGCCCGCAGATCAATTGACTAGGAGAGCTGATACCTCGCCAAGTCAGTGGTTCGCTTCATCAAATAATCCCATTGTAATGGAAATCGGCTTTGGAAATGGAGAACATCTGGCTGAGATCATACGCCGCCATCCAGAGAATAATTATATAGGAGCCGAGCCTTTTATTAATGGCATGGCAGCTTTTCTAAAAGAAATCGAAAGTCTTTCGAAAGGTAATATCCGTGTGCATATGGACGATGCCATGCAAATCGTTCATTCCCTTGAGGATAGCAGCCTTTCCGGTATGTACGTCCTCAATCCCGACCCATGGCCTAAAAAACGTCATCACAAAAGACGCATTATTGGGCCCGAAAATCTTGATGAATTTGCCCGGGTCCTGAAACCAGGAGCTGATTTGATTATGACTACGGATGTTGATGATCTTGCCGAATGGATGTTGACCCACACTTTCAGGCACCCGGCCTTCAAATGGACAGCAGAAACACGCTCAGACTGGACCAAACCACCTCCCCGCTGGATCGAAACACGCTATGAGCAAAAAGGTCGACAACAGGGGCGTAATCAATCTTACCTGTTATTCAAAAGAATTTGTTGATTTTCCCAGCCGTCACGTATATATAAGTTCCATAAATATCCCGAATATGTTTGGGGTGGGTCTATAACAGACCCGCCTTTTTTGTTGGAAAATGAAAGCAAGTCCATTAGAGAGTAAAATAACTGATATTGTTCGCCCTTCCGTCGAGGACATGGGCTTCAGGCTTGTATGGGTGCGTGTTGATGGCAGCAACGTACAAATCACAGCCGAAGACCCGGAAACCAGACGGCTTGGAGTAGATGACTGTGCACGCCTCAGCCGCGCGATCTCCGCTCTGCTTGATGTGGAAGATCCGGTCGAAGGCCGCTATATGCTGGAAGTATCTTCTCCCGGCATAGACCGCATGCTTTACTGTGAGCAGGATTACATAGATTTCGCGGGATTTGAGGCAAAGATTGAACTGGAAATACCAATGGATGGCCAAAAACGCTATCGGGGTACAATCCGGGAAGTTATTGACGGAGCAGTACTCCTAGAAAGCGAAAACAAGGAATTCAGATTGCCGGTTAATGCAGTTCGTAAAGCAAAACTTGTTTTAACGGACGAATTAATCGCTGCCACTAACACTAAAGAGAAAAACACTTCGTCAGAGGAAAGGTAAGAAAGAAAATGGAACTGTTGCAAGTTGCAGATGCCGTTGCACGTGACAAAAACATTGATCGCGACATTGTGATCGAAGCAATGGAAGAAGCCATTCAAAAAGCAGGCCGCTCCAAATACGGTCACGATCATGATATCCGGGCCCATATTGACCGAAAGAAGGGTGATATCGAACTGAAGCGTTATCGTGAAGTTGTTGCCGATGATGCCGAGATAGAAAATGAAGCCGCACAGCTGACCGTTTCACAAGCACAGCGCATTAAAAAAGATGCCTCGGAAGGTGATTTTTTCATAGATGACCTTCCTCCACTGGATTTTGGCCGGATCGCTGCTCAGACAGCCAAGCAGGTGATTGTTCAAAAAGTACGCGATGCTGAACGCAAGCGCCAGTATGAAGAATACAAAGACCGCGCCGGTGAAGTCGTCAGCGGTGTTGTCAAAAGGATCGAATACGGCAACGTTACCGTCGACCTTGGCAAAGCCGAAGCCCTGCTCCGCAGGGATGAATGCCTGCCACGCGAGCGTTTTGAAAATGGCAACAGGGTTCGGGCCCTGATTTATGATGTGCGCCAGGAAGCTCGCGGACCGCAAATATTCCTTTCCCGCTCCCATCCAGATTTCATGTCTAATCTGTTCATGCAGGAAGTACCGGAAATCTATGATGGCATCATAGAAATTAAAGCGGTCGCCAGAGATCCGGGAAGCCGCGCAAAAATTGCTGTAATTTCGAATGACTCCAGCATTGATCCGGTAGGAGCCTGTGTCGGTATGCGAGGCAGCCGCGTTCAGGCTGTAGTACAGGAGCTTATGGGAGAAAAAATCGATATCGTTCCATGGTCACAGGACCTCGGCACTTTTGTAGTAAATGCCTTGCAACCGGCTGAAGTATCACGTGTGGTCCTGGATGAAGAAAACAAGCGCATGGATGTTGCTGTTCCTGAAGATCAACTAAGCCTGGCTATTGGCCGCCGGGGCCAGAACGTAAGACTGGCATCCATTCTTACCGGCTGGGATATTGATATTCTGACGGAAGCTGAAGAATCCGAACGGCGCTCTGAAGAATTCCGAACGCGTTCCTCCCTGTTTATGGAAGCGCTGGACGTTGATGACGTTATTGCTCACCTGCTCGTCGCCGAAGGCTTCAGTAGTGTAGAAGAAATTGCCGAAACTCCGCTTGCAGAACTGAACGACATCGAAGGCTTTGAAGAAGAAATTTCAGCAGAGCTTCAAAACCGTGCAAACAACTGGATCACACAAAAAGAGCAGGAATTACGGGAAAAGCAGGACGAGCTGGGAATTCAGGAAGATTTAATCACTTTCGACGGCTTGCGTCCTGACTGGATTATGAAACTCGGCGAGAATGAGGTTAAGTCACTGGACGACCTTGCTGATCTGGCTGCTGATGAACTCATTGAAATACTTGGCAGCGACAAGATAACTACTGCGCAAGCGAATGATATCATTATGAAAGCCAGAGAACACTGGTTCGCTGATGAAGAAACTGATGAAAATACAACAGATACGGAGACTTCGAGTTCAGCTGCTTAATACGCAAGTAAATCAAAGCCACGGCTTTGAATTCCCTTAAGGCTGGTGTATATGTTCTACCAGTGCTTTGCCATGAAGTTGCAAACTGAAATGAGAGCTTATGAACGACAGTACCGAAAAAGAAAAGAAAACTCTAAGTATTGGCAAAGGCACGTTGAGCCTGAAAGGTTCAGCGAGCGTACAGGCACGCCAGAATATCGGACAAAGAGGTAAAGCCGGCGTAGCCGTAGAAGTCAGACGCAAGAGAACTTCCCGGACTCAGGAAGAAACCAGCGGCGGGAAAGGCGCTGAAGAGAAGCTCGAAGAGCTTCAGCACCTTACTGCTGAAGAGAGACAGGCGCGTGCAAAAGCTTTAAAAGAAGCTTTGGCAGAAAGCGAACGTCGCAAAGAAGAAGAAGAAGCGCGAAAGAAAGCAGAGGAAAGCAACAAACCTGCTGAGCTCCCGGACACAGAAGAGCCGGAACAACTATCCGAAGACGAACTGCGCAAACGTGAGCTGGAAGAACTGCACCGAATAGAAGAAGAAGAAAACCGCAAAGCTACCGAAGAAGCAGCCTTGCTACAAAGCAAGGAGCAACAGCAAAAACATCAAACGCAACCTCCAGTTCCTCCTTCCGAACATCCTGGCCGACGTCGCCAGGGCACCGAAGAAGATACGGACGCCAAGGATCGTGCGAAGCGAGGTGTAAAAACACCATCCAGACGTGGCGGAGAAGCACGTCGTCGCGGCAAGCTTACCGTCACTAACGTTTTAAACGAAAATTATGAACGAGACCGCGGACCTTCTCTGGC
>CAZJRT010000133.1:0-5719 GCA_964548445.1 uncultured Pseudobdellovibrionaceae bacterium | reverse complement strand
ACAAAGTCGAATATATATACCGTCAGCGCCCCAATACCGAGAACCCAGCCTGTTGCAATTGCATTATTGGGTATCACCCGGTCATAGACAGTCATTATAAAAATCGGTGAAGTAAGAGCGAAAAGATTTATTAAAATCGCCGCCAGAATAACCTGAGCGTAAATCTTTCGGTTTTCATGAAACACGCTCCAAAACCAGTGTCTTTCCTGCGCATCCTCTTCCGTTTCCTCTTTATTGAGAAAATCACCTTTAGGATGGATGAAAATGGCATATCCCGTATAGGCTTTCTCAAGAGCTGATATCTTGGTTTTTCTCACTTCGCCAAGTTCGGGAGCAAAAATTAGAGCCTCGCCCTTCTCCTTATCGATATCCATAAGTATGCAGGCCAGATCTTTTTCCAGTATCAGGATCGCCGGAAGTACTGGTTCCGGAATTTTTTTCAGCTCTTTCCGAAAAACAATTTTTGTATTTAACGAGAGACGAGAAGACGCTTCGCAGAAGAGCTGCGGTCCCATACCTTTGGCATCATACGCCAACCCGGCTTTAATGGCCTCGGCAGACTTCGCCCGGCCAAAATGACCGGTAAGGAAAACAAGACATTCCAGTAACGGATCTGTAACAGTTGCAGCCGGCTTCTTATCCGGCTTCGCCTTCGCGGATGTTTGCTTTGTCATGATTTGCCGGCCTTACGTTGAGAGCGGTTTGTAACCTGCCAGCCTTGACAAGCACATTATGCTGAGCTGCCAGCAACTCATATCTTGCGGCGATTTCTTCCATTGTAGCTACAAAATACTGGTTCTCTGCCTGCAAAAGCTGCAAGAGAGTAATAGCTCCGCCTTCAAACTGATTTTTGTAAACCTTTACTATAGCCTCATGAAGAGCCGCTCGGCGCTCATTTACGTCATGCTGCTTTGCTGTTGCTTCCATCCCTGCATATGCCGAGCGAATTTCTTTTTCCAGCTGCCGTGTTCTTTCGGCAACTTTGGCAAGCGAGTTAAAATATTCGTACCGCTTTTTCTGGATACGGTTAATCTGCTCACCGCCAAGAGAGAAATTCCAGTTCATACGCAGCATGCCTTTGGCATCAACAACTTCGCCGCCAATTCTATCTGAAAGATCCTTCTTGTAGTAAGATACTTCAGCATTAAGATCCGGATACAAGGTGCCTTTTTCCGCTTCGAAATCATTTTCAACAGCTTCAGCACGATAATTGATCTGAACGAGTGAAGGATGATTCTTCAGAGCATATTCAACCGCAGCATCTGCATCCGGTATAAAACCTTCAGAATATTCAGGAAGAGCCAGGTCTCCTTCCGGATAATGGCCAACCAGTGACGCGAAAGCGATTCTGGCAACATCCAGTCGCCTTTCACTCTCATTTAAGAAACGTTCCATAGTAAGGCGCAGATCATAGGCCTGCTGTAACTCGGCTTCGTGCGCTGCACCGTTTTCAACCATGCTTTTGATGCGATTGATTTTATCATCAATCTGGCTCGTGTAATTCTTTATCCGGGCTCTTTCTTCCCCTACGCGCAAAACCCCCAGATAGGCGATAACCGTCTGATAGGCCAGCTCTTCACGAGCACTGACAATATCATAATTAGCAGCTTTACGCCGGGACTCTGCTGCATCCACCCGGTTACCCACCTTAAAACCGTCAAAGAGCATCTGGGTAAGCGTAAGGCCGCCCTCATGCTGCCAGCTCCAGGCGCTGTCGCGTGTAGTGCTCAACCCCCGGCTGGTGCTATTATCACCGTAAACCCGGCCAGTGGCAGCATTCAACCGCACTCGCGGAAAATACCCGGCGAACTGTTCCTGCTGATTTTCGATTGCAGCATTTCTTGCGGCGATAGCCGCTTCCACCGTTGGATGATTATTTAAAGCGGTCTCAACAGCTGTTTCCAGCGATTCCGCATTGGCAGGCACCGCCAGTAAAATAGCGGCAACAAAACCTGTGTATTGAAATAATTTGCTTGTTAATCTGGGCATGACTATGGCTTCAAAAGGAGAGAGGTAAAAGGATCCACCAATGTAAATCCTAGACAAATCCGGAGATTAGCGCAAGGCGATTAATAAATGGTTTAAAAATAAGCTTTACTGACCCTTTTTTAACATCGCCTGTTTTCAGCCCGGATATCGCAATAAATCATAAGAAATAGCTTTGTACTTTGAAAAAATCTGAGCAGGGGGTCTTCACAAACAGACCCTTATCGTGCACATTTATTTGCGCTGGCACAAAAATACGCAAAGCAGGTTTTAATACTCATTAAACAAGTGAGGACGCCACTAATGGCTTTGAAGATTGCAGTTCCTAAAGAAACAGGACCAAACGAGACTCGCGTTGCCGCGTCTCCCGAAACAGTCAAAAAATACGTAGCCATGGGCTGCGAGGTAGCGGTTCAATCCGGAGCCGGGGACAGTTCATCGTTTACAGACGATATGTTCAAGGATGCCGGAGCAAAAGTTACGAAAGCGTTTGAAGATACACTAAAAGGCGCCAATATTGTCCTGCGCGTCAGTGCTCCTTCCGAAGAAGAGGCCTCAGCTCTGCCAAAAGGTGCGGTGCTATTGGCCATGATGGCCCCCCACAAAAATGAGAAACTGATAAAGTCCCTCGCTGCTTCAGGTGTCACAGCCATGGCGATGGAACTAATGCCACGCATTACCAGAGCGCAGGCTATGGACGTGCTGTCTTCACAATCGAATCTGGCCGGTTATAAAGCCGTTCTCGATAGTGCAGAGCATTTTACCCGCGCCTTTCCAATGATGATGACCGCTGCCGGGACCGTTGCACCTGCCCGTGTTTTTGTAATGGGAGCAGGGGTTGCCGGACTGCAGGCAATTGCTACGGCCCGTCGTCTGGGCGCAGTTGTTTCCGCAACTGACGTTCGTCCGGCAGCCAAGGAACAAGTTGCATCACTGGGTGCCTCGTTCGTAGCCGTTGAAGATGAAGAATTCAAGGAAGCTGAAACCGCTGGCGGATATGCCAAAGAAATGTCTGCGGAATACAAAAAGAAACAACAGACGCTGATCGAAGAAACAATCAAAAAGCAGGATATCGTTATCACCACAGCGCTGATTCCGGGCAAACCTGCGCCCAAGCTTATCAGTGAAGCTATGATCAAATCGATGAAACCGGGTTCGGTTATCGTCGACCTGGCTGTTGAAGCCGGTGGCAACTGCGAACTCTCGCAAGCGGGTAAAGTTGTCAAGAAGCATGGCGTGACAATTGTAGGACACAATAATGTGCCGGGCCGACTGGCCACGGATGCTTCGGCACTATATGCAAAAAACCTGCTTAACCTTGTAAACCTGCTGGTTGATAAGGAAAACAACAAGCTGGAAATCAACGGGGAAGACGAAATCATTGCAGGTATAACGCTTACAAAAGGCGGCAAGGTGGTTCATCCAGATTTCGGCGGCAAAGCAGAAGCAAAGCCAAAAGCTGAACCCAAGCCTGAACCGGCACCGGCCAAAGGCGGCGAGCCCAAGGAAGATACGGCCAAAGAAGCTAAACCCGAAGAGCCCACCAAGAAGGCTCCAGCCAAGAAGGCCGCCAGCAAAAAGCCTTCTTCCACCAAGTCTAGAGACAAAGAATAATTTTTAAGAGGAAACAGATATGTCAGATAACGCCTCTATTGATACTGCCACCAAGGCGGTCGAACAACAAAAGTTAACCGAATACCTTGCCGATGTAGCCAACGATCTGGAAGCCGCTCAGCAAAAGGTCCTGCAAGTTGGCGTGGAATTAGGCGACGTCATGGCCCATTCCGGTCCGGGAGGATTTTTCATGACCGGGCTTACAGTTTTTGTACTGGCCTGCTTCGTTGGATATCACGTGGTCTGGCGTGTTACCCCGGCGCTGCATTCCCCGCTTATGGGTATTACCAATGCCATTTCCTCGGTGATCATTGTCGGAGCCGTTATTGCGTTAGGTGCCGGAGGCGAAGGCGTCGAAGTGTCCGGATTTTCCCAATTTCTTGCCTTTCTGGCAGTAACTCTCGCCTCGGTAAACATCTTTGGCGGCTTTATTATCACGCGGCGCATGCTGCACATGTTCAAGAAGAAATCATAAAGAAGGGTTTCACAAATGGAGAACTTTTCCGCTCTTGTATATCTGGTTGCTGCCGTGTGCTTTATCCTCGCACTGCGGGGCTTGTCGCATCCTGAAAGCGCTGGTAAAGGTGTTTTATACGGCATAGCTGGTATGGCTCTGGCTGTTATTACAACTTTCTTTTCAGTTGGCTCCTCGCATATCTGGATTTTGCTGGGTATTTTGATCGGTGGAGGCGCTGGCGCTGCCATAGCCAACCGCATCCAGATGACCGCCCTGCCCCAGTTAATGGCTGCCTTCCACTCTCTTGTGGGTATCGCTGCCGTATTCGTTGCCGCAGCAGCCTTTTATAATCCTGAAGCTTACGCTATCGGCACGGCAGGCGATATACATACCGTCAGCCTGATCGAAATGGCTTTGGGCAGCGCGATTGGCGCCCTGACTTTTACCGGATCCATCATCGCCTGGGGCAAGCTTCAAGGAACCATCTCCGGCAAGCCTCTTGTTTTCGAAGGACAGCATGCGACGAACGCCTTTCTGGGTGGCGTCCTGCTGTTCATTATCATCCTGTTTGTAGCTACGCAAAGCGGCTTCTGGTTCTGGTTCCTGGTATTGCTGTCATTACTACTGGGCATTCTGATGATCGTACCGATTGGCGGCGCAGACATGCCGGTAATTGTCTCCATGCTGAACTCGTATTCTGGTTGGGCAGCTGCTGGAATTGGTTTCACGCTGCATAATAACCTGCTGATTATCACCGGCGCATTAGTCGGGGCCTCAGGAGCTATCCTTTCCTATATCATGTGTAAAGGAATGAACCGCTCATTTATCAATGTTCTGCTGGGAGGTTTTGGCGGTGAGCAGGCTGCTGCTGCAAGTGCAGTAGATCATGACCGCAACGCTAAAATCGGCTCGGCTGAAGATGCCGCTTTCATCATGAAAAATGCCGGAAAAGTTATCATTGTCCCAGGTTATGGTATGGCAGTTGCGCAGGCTCAGCACGCGGTTCGTGAAATGGGTGATATGCTTAAAGGTGAAGGTGTTGACGTTAAATATGCCATTCACCCTGTTGCAGGACGCATGCCCGGACATATGAATGTTTTACTTGCTGAAGCAAACGTACCTTATGATGAAGTGTTCGAACAGGAAGACATCAACCGCGACTTCTCGCAAACTGATGTAGTCTACGTCATCGGGGCAAACGACATTACTAATCCCTCGGCCAAAACCGATCAGCAATCGCCGATTTACGGCATGCCGATCCTTGATGTCGAAAACGCCAAAACCGTGCTGTTCGTCAAGCGCTCGCTGGGTTCCGGTTATGCTGGTGTAGATAATCCGCTATTTTATCGCGACAACACAATGATGCTCCTTGGCGACGCCAAGAAAATGACCGAAGAAATCATCAAGGCGATAGAATAGAAAAAAGCAGAAAAAATAAACCATCGCGCTAAAAGTCTTTGTCTCCGGAGGGCTGTATATTAACATAGTCGAATGAACAGCCCTCCGGAAACTTTTCCGTCTTTAGAAAAACGTTTTTTACCGCAAGAAGGATGGCGATGGCACGGCTTTTGTAATTCCGATGGGTGCAAGCTGCGCTTTGGAACGGTGTCCCCCAAAGGTCAGATTCCAAATGCGGTAGTCGTAGCACTTCCCGGACTTTCA
>CAZJRT010000132.1:0-5749 GCA_964548445.1 uncultured Pseudobdellovibrionaceae bacterium | reverse complement strand
CTCGAAATCGTTTTGTTGCAGCGCCAGAACATCCCCTACCCGGTCAATCACAAGACTAAACAACTCGTTGTTATGTTCTACTACCACGCTCATTTTGTTTTTAAGGTCTTCATCGTGCTCAATACCAAGACGCTTGCAAACATCAATCACAGTTACAATTCGTCCCCGCAGATTAAGTGCTCCGGCAACTTCCGGAGGGGCAAGAGGAATTTTGGTTACTCTTTGGGTCCCGAGTACATCCTGAACCTGCAAAACGGGAATACCAAATAATTGGCCAGATATATATATCGTCAAAAAATCTTCGGATATATCATGTGAGGTATGCTCGTGTTCGGAATCCTCAATCTTTTCTTTTACAGCACTCATTATGATGCCTCTCCCTTTTCTTCAGCAAGCGTTTGAGATAAAGTGGATAACAATGTTTCACGATCAAATTTCGCGACATAGCGGTTGAATCCTACTTCACGGCCTTTATCAATGTCCTGCGGCGTGGCGTGAGATGACAACGCAACCAAAGGCACATCCTGCCATTTTGAATCGGCCTTTATACGCTCGGCAAATTCAAAACCACTCATCTCCGGCATTTCGATGTCACTAACTATAACGTCAAATCTTCTGTCGGCTTCACAAAGCTTTAAGGCTTCAAGCGGACTCTCCAGTGTTGTGACCTCATACCCCGCCACAGTCAGCAAAGGCGTAAGCATATTGCGGAAGAATGGACTGTCATCGACTAACAGAACCCGTTTCTTGCTGGTATCACCGAAAGGATCTGTCGAGCTCTTGTACCAGTCGCTATCGGCATTACGAAGATAATAGCCTACATCTATTACATCTGTTGCCTTGCCTTCTATAATAGCACTGCCGAGCATTCCCTTGTCGTGACCTCCCGTCTGCACCTCCATATGTTCTTCAACAATGTCGATAATACTGTCAACGACCAGCCCCATAGCGCTTTTCTCATCCGAAAACACCAGCACTGGCCTCTCATCCACGTTTTCCATACTTACACCCTTGAAAGGCACAAGAGGCATCAGCTTGCCACGATACTGAACGACCATCTGATCATTTGATGTTTCAATTTCATTAACCTTGAAGTTTTCAAGACGGGCGACAAGAGATAAAGGCACTGCTTTGGGAGCACCCTTGCCCGCCGAGAACAGAAGCAAGGTCACTATTTCTTCCATACCCGACTTGTAGGTTTCTTCTTCATCGGCCATATCCATTGTATCGGCCTGCTCGATTTCGCCTGTAGCCTTGGCTATGCCCGTCGGGTCAAGGATCATGATGACACTGCCATCTCCGAGAATGGTATTACCTGAGAACAACTCAATATTTTTGAGAATAGTCGAAACCGGTTTAACAACAATTTCTTCAGTATCGTAGACCCGGTCTACAATTATTCCGAAATTGTAAGTCCCGATCTGCGTAACCACGATATATTGCTTTGCTTCTTCCTCTTTGGAAGCACCCTCTGCTTCTGCCGACAGCCCCAGAATATCACTCAAGGAAACAAGCGGCAGCAGGTGATCCCGCAAACGGAATACCGGGGAACCTTTAATCATTTCGATTCTGTTATCTCCAGACTTCGATGCCTTCACCAGCTCTTTTACCGCCAGTTGAGGAATAGCAAATCTTTCCTTGGATGCTTCAACAATGAGAGCAGATACGATTGCCAGAGTCAGAGGGATTTTAATTAAGAACTTTGACCCCTTTCCCTCGACTGATTTCAACTCGATAGAACCGCCGATCTTCTCGATGTTCGTCTTAACGACATCCATACCGACACCACGACCGGAAACAGAAGTGACTTTCTCAGCCGTTGAAAAACCCGCACGGAAAATAAACTGCTGAATCTGCTGCAAAGACATGTCTTCAAGTTCTGCAACGGTAGCCAGATTATTCTCTATTGCCTTGTTTTTAATTCTTTCTGTAGACAATCCTTTACCATCATCACTGATTTCAATGATGATATGACCACCCTCATGATAGGCATTAAGAACAATCTTGCCTGTGGCTGGCTTTCCTGCGGCCTTTCGCTCTGCAGGCGTTTCAATGCCATGATCTGCCGAATTCCTCACCATATGAGTGAGCGGGTCCTTGATAAGCTCAAGCACCTGGCGATCCAGCTCGGTATCATTTCCGTGCATCTCCAGATCAATTTTCTTATCAAGATCCATGCATATGTCACGAATAATACGCGGCAGCTTGCTCCATGCATTACCGATTGGCTGCATCCGGGTTTTCATGACCCCTTCCTGCAATTCGGAAACTACGTGATTCAAGCTCTGCAACGGCGCAGTAAAATCACTTTCCTGATGCGTTCGCAGTATCTGTAAAAGCTGGTTACGAGTAAGGACCAGTTCGCTGACCATAGTCATCAGGTTCTCAATCACATTGACACTGACTCTGAGAGACTGGTTTGCCACCGCCGACTCCTTGGCGACCATCTGCTTTTGCGATGTATCCTCCCCAATTTCATTGCCAACTTCATTTTCGACTTCAGCTTCAACGACCATACTCATCTCCATCGCAGATTGATCTTCGGGTTCAACAATATCTTCTTCCGTTTCAATGCCCCCCACATCTTCCACATCAGCCATTGATACTTCTTCATGGACCTCAGCGGCTACTTCAGCTTCTTCTGCCAATTCATCATTTTTATCCGCTGCATCAACGAGAATCTCTTCCTGGGCGGGATTTTCTTCTTCTGCCGTAACATCCGGAAACACAGGCATAGCCGCTTCCATATGCATATCGACCGCCTCGCTATCGACTTCTCCTGCTCCACTATTTTCGTAGATTGCCTCAAGACGCTTGATCAGATCGTTATCATTCCCGTCCGGCTCTGCACCATTTTCCTCGATTTCTGACAGGATGTATTTAATACGATCCAGAGATTCAAAAATAACTGTTACATAATCGGGCGTTACTTCCAGAGTGCCGTCCCTGAACAGACCCAGGACATTTTCCGCATGATGAGCTACCGTTTCCAGTCGGGGCAGCCCCAGGAATCCGCAGGTGCCTTTAATAGTGTGCGTAAGGCGAAAAATTTTGGAAAGAAGCTCTTTATCGTTTGGACTTTGCTCCAGATGAACCAGATCCTGATCAAGTTCTTCGAGACTTTCATTGGTCTCGGTAAGAAATTCCGTTACGAGTTCATCCATGCCTGATTTCTCCCGATGTCAGCCTGAAGGGTTTAGTGCGACGAGCCTCTAGAATGTCTGATAAAACTTAACGATAAGTTACCAGATACAACAAAGTTTTCGCGGCTGGCGAACAACAACCCTATCTATCTATAATACATGATTTCTGACTGCCGGAGAACAGCTGATTAAAGGCCTACCAGTGTATGCCCCGGACTCAAACAGTTTTAGCTAATATACGAATGACTATTTGATTATCGGCCTTTTCACCAACAGACAATGTAAAGCCATGTTTATCAGCCATAAGGCCAAGAGCGAACGGGTGGACCAGCTTTGGATCAAGATTTTCATATGCAACTTCGCCGTTCAGGGCCTCGATTACACCTGGCCTGACAACAGCATCCGGACTCATGGCGAGGACTTCGGCCTGTCCAGCCTTTTCTTCCCTTACGATTATATTACCGCCTTTAGGAAGAAATTCATGGGCCAGCATCAGAGCCCCCATAAGGATCTTGCAAAAACCGGCATATTCACTGGATTTGATCGAATACGGATCCCAGCTTTGAGTAACTTTTCCATCTCCTGCAATCAGAGCAGAAAAGGCCTTCTGGATATCTTCTGGCTTAATATTAGGATCTGCCCCGCCCGAACCATAAGCATATCTGAACACCTGCAGCTTGGCACCAGCCTGAGATGCACTGAACTTTATCAGTGACAAAGCATCATCAAGACCATCGGATCCTGTTTCTTCCAGGAATTCGATGCCGTTATTTACAGCACCCACCGGGCTGATTATGTCATGACAAATACGCGAAGCCAGAAGCTCAAGTACTCTTACATCCACTTTTGATTTCTCCAAAGCTGTTTACTTTCAGACACGTATATAATGACACGAAATGGAACCTATTGAAATACGTGCTTTTTACAGTAACTGACAGGCTGTGTATGAAGCAGGAACTTTTCGCTCTCAAGGACCGTTCTCACTGTGTCTGAAAAAAACCGCTATTCGCTAAATCCCGGAGAAACCAATGAGACAAAACCCGACTCTTCTGTTAGCCCTGTTGATCCTTATGGCTTTTCCTGTATCAGCACACGCAGGCGCAAATATTGATGAAGGCCTGTATGATCCGGCCCCCCCCGAGAATTCAGCTTTTATAAGATTTGCCCATACCAGGCAAAGTGAAAGCGGTTCTGAACCGGCCATCGCCAACGGTAAAACTTATGACTATCTGGAATTCACAGAAGTTTCCTCATATTTTGTTGTTCCTGAAGGTGAAGTCAAAATTTCACTGAACAAGGCAGATAAAAACTTCGAGGCGCAGGCTGGCAATTTTTATACAGTAGTCCTGACGGGGAACAATCAGCTTCAGCTTCATCAGGATGAAACAAACAATAACAGGGCAAAAGCCCAAATCACGGTCTATAATTACAGTCCCGACGACAAAATTTCCCTTAAGACCGCTGATGGGAGCGTGGCAATAATAGAAGATCTGGCAAAAGGAGAAGCCGCCTCAAGAGAGATAAACCCGGTCAAAGTATCACTGGCGGTTTTCAATGATAATAACAAGCTTTCCGATCTTGATGCTGTCTCGCTGGAGCGCTCTCAGGCCTACACCGTTTTCGTCTTTCCGGATCGAAATGTTTCCTGGGTACGGAGTACAACAAACACCGTAAGATAATACTGTCTGATTAATGGTATTTTCATCTGCGGTATTTCTGTTTTTATTTCTCCCGGCCTATCTTGGCGCTTACTACCTGACGCCTTACCGGTGGCGATCTTATACAATCCTTGTCGGCAGCTATATTTTCTATGGCTGGTGGCGAGTCGATTTTTTGCTGCTGTTTGCCGGAGTAACCCTCTGGAATTACTTTTGCGGCAGGCGAATTTTGGCCCTGATGAGTCAACCCGGATCAAGGCGATGGGTTCAGATAGGCGTTGCCGGCAATCTCCTTACCCTCGGGATATTCAAGTATTTCAATTTCGGTGTAGAGAGTCTAAATGCGCTGCTCTCCGCCTCTGGACTTAACACTATTGAGGCGCTTCGTTTTATCTTACCTATAGGTATTTCTTTTTACATTTTTCAATCGATAAGCTTTTTGATTGATCTCTATCGTAAGGACGCTCCTCCGCCCCGGCACTTCATCGATTTTGCAGCTTTTATTTCATTGTTCCCTCAACTTATCGCAGGCCCCGTACTTCGCTACAAGGACCTCGCCAAACAGTTTGAAGGCCGTTCTCATAGCTTTGATAAATTCAGTCAAGGTGCCTATCGCTTCATGATCGGCTTTTCAAAGAAAGTCTTGATAGCCGATTCCGTAGCACCACTGGTAGAAAATACTTTTGCGCTCGATACGCCAACTATGGGAGAGGCCTGGCTCGGCACATTAGCTTATACAATTCAGCTTTATTTTGATTTCTCAGGATATAGCGATATGGCTATCGGCATCGGATTGATGATGGGTTTCAGATTTATAGAGAACTTCAACTATCCCTACATTAGCTGCTCAATTACAGAATTCTGGCGTCGCTGGCATATCTCGCTTTCGGCATGGCTGCGCGACTACCTTTACATCCCTCTTGGAGGCAACCGCAAAGGCACTATCCG
>CAZJRT010000131.1:0-5791 GCA_964548445.1 uncultured Pseudobdellovibrionaceae bacterium | reverse complement strand
CCCGAAAATCAGGCAACACCTGCTGGGTATAGCCAAGGAAGTCAATAATTCCTTAGCAACCCCATCCGAACCCCCGGCGAACCCCTGAGGCTGAATCGGGAGTGACAAAAGTCTTCTCGGTTTTGTGAAATTTTTCTAAAATTCTGGTCTGTAAAAAGGCGAAATAAAATTACCCAAATGGCTGGAAAGTGGTGCCGCAACCAGGATTCGAACCCGGGACCTGATGATTACAAATCAACTGCTCTACCAACTGAGCTATTGCGGCTTTTAAAAATGAGCCTGACTGATATAGCAAAGACAAAATGTAAGGGCAATATTAACTTCCCTCTCTCATTATTGGTTTCCTGATTTTTTTTCTGATATATTTGTTAACGTACGGTTTTCTATTTTTTTGCAAACAGTGCAGGACTTTCGAAATTGGCTGATAAACAAGGTGGCGATACTCTCAGCGACTCAGCTGTTGGCTGGATGATTTTGGGCGTGGTTTTTATCGCGCTGGGCTGGCTTGTCTGGAATTATTTCGAATACCAGATCAAAGATGGGATCCGGTGGATCCGTTATAGCGAGATGAAGGCTATCTCGTACTTTGTGCCAAATGATTACACGATCACATGGATGGGTCAGGAAATTCCTTACAAAGCAACTGTTGCGGATGTCCCTAAAATTCCCGCTAACTGCGAGGCAGTGAGGAATTCTGGTCAGCTTGGTTACTGTCTTAATAACATTACCATGAGATTACTTTCTGCCTTGGCTTTGGAGCCTCTGCGATGGATCATCATAGGTATATTGGGTTTTATGGGTATATGGGCGTATCGATACGGCCCCAAAACACACTTCAGAGACAAATTGGGAATTGATTCCCTGCTAACAAGACAATCTAAGATTTTTCCAGTAATCAAACCTTTTGTCAGTTTTAACCCCAGCAACCAGCCGCCACGGCCTCCGGGATCACCTGTCCCTGCCGAGCTTCCATTATTCGCCGAAGCCCTGGGACCGGAAGAGTGGATTGCCTATAATAATATTCCAGTCCCTGATGGTGCTGTCGATGAAGAAGCTACATTTGCCGCTTTTGCAAAACAGCTTGGCCCCCCCTGGCGAGGAGCAGTACGCCTCGCGCCTTACAAGCAGGTAATGCTTGCTGCATTCTGCCTTAAAGCCTCGCGAAAGCGCGGAGAAGCTGATCTAATGCTGGGAGATCTGGCGTTATGCTGGAATCACAAAAAAGGTCTGGAACTGGATAAAAACCTGCTCAAAAGAGCCAGAGCTATTTTAACAAACCGTGATCTGGCTGGCAGTACGCTGGCTGCAAGCAACCAGCATGCATTCCAGACCACTGCTTTGTTGAGGGCATTGGCTTACGCGAGAGAAGAGGGCGGGGTCTTGTCGCCATCCCAGTTTGTCTGGCTTCGCGGTCATGATCGCACTCTCTGGTATCCGCTCAACAATCTCGGCCGTCAGGCATTCCATATGGAGGCCCTGGGAGCAATGGCGCATTACAAGGCTGAAAAATTGACCATGCGGCCAATCCCCAGACCTAAAGTCGAGGAAGCAGTACAAAGTATAACCGACTACATGGCCTCGCCCAGAGCGCGGCCAATACCCCAGCTGGACTATTCATCTGGCGGGAAACGAGCAGTAAAACAGCCCGGGAAGTCCGGCGGAATAAAACAGGCTGGCAAACCGCCAGCTAAAAAAGCAGGAGCAAAAGGATGATGTTTCGTAAAGCCTCATATAGTGCAAAAGTAGTTGATGGTAAACTTATCTTGTCATTTCCTCAGGCAGCAAGACCGATTCTGTGGCATATGGATCTGGCAGAAACCAGATCTTGCGCTTTTGAAATCAGAGAAAGCGAAGCTGTAAAAGGGCAGTTTAGTCTGCTACTCAAAAGGGACAAAGAAAGCGACCAGGAAATCGCCTCATTCAAGGACATACAAAGCGCAACAGAAGCTCTTATGGCTGTCAGTTCCGCTCTTGAAAAAACACGCAATTACCAACTGCCAGCTGCAGGGACTGCCACTATGCAGCCAGTCGGCGCACAGGAATCCGGCGGGTCTTTTCTAAAAGTTGCCGGGGCTATTCTAGGCGTGTTTATCCTTCTGATTCTGTCAGGCATGCTTTGGTCTATGTCTCCCAGAGCACCTGCATCACTAAAATCGGCATCAACATCCGACCTGAGAGCCAGTGCGCAAAAGAGTGCGAAAGAGAATATAGGTCAGCCAATGTCAGCAGACGATTTTTTAATGGGAAGATAGCTTTAAGGAAGAAGACCAGAGAAAATCACTTATGGCTTTAGACACCAGAAAATATCAACATCGCCACAGAACTCTCATCAGGGATGTGCGCCCCTTGTACAAACGCTTGTGGGACTGGCTGATGACGCCCGCGAACAGCCTAACTATTTTCATGTTAGGCGCAGGAACCATCTATATGTTCGATGCAGCTCGCAATTTTTCCGATGTAATTTTTATATTTTATCTTCTGTTTTTCCTCGCGCTTTACTTTTCAGATAAATCACTGGCATTCAAACTGCCGATGGGAGCAAAATTTAAGGACAAAAAAAACATGGGAGCCGGACGAAGCGGTAAAGCAGAAGGCATCCTTTACCTTGGCAATGTCGAGAACACCAATGAAGAAGTATGGTTTACAAACTCGGATGCGCGGACCCATGTTCTCTATCTCGGAACGACAGGATCCGGTAAAACCGAAGGCCTGAAATCAATTGCCACCAACGCCATGTCATGGGGCTCAGGATTTGTATATGTAGACGGCAAGGCCGATACGGATCTCTGGTCATCATTATCCTCACTGGTACGACGCTTCGGCAGGGACGATGATCTTCTGGTATTGAACTATATGACCGGCAACTCTGACACACGGGCACCTTCCAATACTATGAACCCGTTCTCAAGCGGTTCGGCATCATACCTTACCAATATGCTGGTCTCGTTAATGCCGGAAGCTGAAGGCGATAACGCCATGTGGAAAGAACGTGCTGTCTCTCTTATCAGCTCGTTGATGCCGGTGATGACCTGGAAACGAGACCATCAGGACATGCCTTTGTCGGTCAGCACCATTCGTGAATACCTTAACCTTAACAGAGTTATTCAGCTATCGAGAGATGAAGCTGCCCCGCAGCACTTACGAGACAGTCTCGCCGGATATCTGGATACCCTCCCCGGCTATGTAGACAGCGCCTTTGACGATGAAGGAAGAGAAAAACCCATGGGACCGGACCAGCCCATGGTTGACACTACCACCTGCCGTCAACAACACGGCTATCTTGCCATGCAGTTCACCCGCGCCCTGCAATCGCTAGGCGATGACTATGGCTATATCTTTGATACCCAGGCTGCTGATGTAGACATGGTTGACGTAGTTCTAAACCGTCGGATTCTTGTGGTGCTGATCCCGGCACTTGAAAAGTCCGGTGACGAAATTGCAAACCTTGGTAAAATCGTTGCTGCTACTCTTAAGGGGATGATGGGCTCTACCCTTGGCGCCACAGTAGAAGGGGATAGCGCCAAGGTTATCGAGAACAAACCTACACACTCAGCAACACCTTTTGTCACTATATTCGATGAGGTCGGTTATTATACTGCTCAAGGTATGGCTGTTATGGCGGCGCAGGCCCGGTCCCTTGGTTTTTGCCTGGTGTTTTCCGGACAGGATTTGCCAGCCATGCGCAAGCGGGTCAGGGAAGAAGCCAACTCGATCACAGCAAACTGTAATATCAAGGTGTTCGGCAAACTTGAAGATCCAACTGAAACCAAAGATTTCTTCGAAAAGACAGTTGGCTCAGCTTTCGTTACAGAAGTGCAGGGATTCCAGCTATCAGGCAGCTCTTCTTCCGGCTCATATTACGATACTAAATCAGCTGGCATACAGTCACGGCCCAAAGCCGATTATGACGAGCTGCGTAGTTATCAGGAAGGGCAAGCCATCATTACCTTCGGCGATCAGGTAATGAGCTGCAACTTCTTCTATTCAAATCCCGGCAAGGCAAAAGCCATGCGGGTAACGCGGTTCATTGCTTTGCCGCCACCAGATGAAACACTTAGCAAAAGCGCGAAGGCCATTACCAAGTTGCGCGATCTTATGGTGCATAAATCATGGACCGCAACCAAAGCAGATGTAGCAGTTACTACAGAAAACGAGATTAAAGCCCTTGTCGAGGGCAATATAGTCGGCAAAAAAGCAGAAGCAGATTCGATTAAATGCGGCATTATGGCGGTTACACAAATTTACAAAAATTACAGCCCGCAAGATTTTGAAACCGCGGGAACTGAAACAACAGGAGACGCTCAGGCTGCAGCTCCGAAAGCAGCTCCTTCTGCACCGCAACAACCCGCCGGACAGCAGCAGGCAAAACCCGCTATTTTTGCTAAAACTCCCGGACAACAGCAAGGAACCTCATCGCCTCCTTCCAGACCTATCCAGCCGCAGACTCAAAAACCGGCAGAAAGCGCGACGGGAACTTCTGCCGAGTCCAGTCCTCTATCCGTTTTTGCCAAAAAGCCGGCAGGCGGAGACGGCAAACAAACCGAACAACAAACACCCGAAGCCCAGCAGCAACCTTCTGCTCCGCCAGCAAGCGCGGAACAAGGGGCAAAAGGACCGATCTCCTGGCAGGACCTTGTCAGCGAAGCCGAAAAGGAAAATTCAGAAGATACAAATATACCGGAAGTTAAGCTTGAGCCGGAAATTATTGATCTCCTGCAAGCCGCTGGCAAACGGGCCGGTGAGCAACTATTCAAGGGGAGCGGGCAGAATGAATCAAAATAGTAAAAGCGAAAGCGGCAATACCTTTCTTATGATCATGATAGGAATTGTCTTGTTTGCAGCATTGATGTTCACCATCTCACGGGGCATGAATGAGAACCCTACGACCATCTCGAGCAGACAGGCAAAAATAACGGCATCAGATATCATTTCCTATTCCCAGCAAATGGGCCGCGGGGTCGCCCGGATGATGCAAAAGAGCTGCTCGGAAAATGATTTGAGCGTTGAGAATTCTTACGTTAGCGGTTACGAACACACACCGGCAGCCCCCGATTCCTGCATGCTGTTCAAGCTTGGTGGCGGAAGAATTTCTTATAAAGATGTTATAGACGGCATAACAGAAATTATCTTTACCGGTGCCAATTACGTCGAAGGCATCGGCAGTGATTGCGAAGCTGTGTCCTGCACAGATCTGGTTGTACTCTTTAAGGTGAACAAGACGATCTGCGAAGCTCTTAATGATGCTTTGAGTATCAATTCGATTGCCGAAGAACCTGATACCCTGAGCACCACCAAATTCACTGGTGATTTTACTTATGCCGATAAAATCACAGCGGCAGCAGGCCAGTCATCAGCATGCATATACGATACCGAAAAAGGGGCACATTTCTTCTATTCTGTGCTTTATGCGCGCTGATTTTGAATAACCTGCTGCCGGTCCTGGATACTTTACTCTTCTTTCTGTTTTTTTCGGCGAAAAGCCATTAAGCCGCCAACAGTAGCAATTCCAGCCATAACCGGTACAAGAAGTTTATTCCGCTTCTTTTTTTCCATAGTAATTCCTTTCATATATTATTCCTTGCATGCCAACTTCGTTTGACAATTACTGTTCCGCACATTTAGACATAAGCTGCTTCTGGTCTCTTGCCTGCGTTCCATGCCAGAGTGAGTAGAGAAATGCCATACATGACCAGATTAATGGCGATAGCGACCGCCAGATAAATCACGCTGCCGAGCGGATAGAAAAAGAACAGCAAGCCTGCCAGAAACAACGTGATAATTCCTGCCGTCA